>JAIYAI010000462.1 GCA_027489135.1 Acetobacteraceae bacterium | reverse complement strand
TCCTGCGCGGCAAGTACCTGGACACGCCGCGCGAGGTGTTCCTGCAGGCGCTCGACATCTCCTGCTACAGCTTCGTCTCCGTCGCGCAGCGCGCGGTGCCGCTGATGAAGCCGGGCGGGTCGTTGCTGACGATGAGCTACCTCGGCGCCGAGCGCGTGACGCCGCACTACAACGTCATGGGCGTGGCCAAGGCGGCGCTCGAGGCGAGCGTGCGATACCTCGCCGCCGATCTCGGCGGGCAGGGGATCCGGGTGAACGCGATCTCGGCGGGGCCGATCAAGACCCTGGCCGCCAGCGGGATCGGCGACTTCCGCTACATTCTGAAGTGGAACCAGCTGAACGCGCCGCTTCAGCGCAACGTCACGATCGAGGATGTCGGCGGGGCGGGGTTGTACCTGCTGTCCGACCTCGCCTCGGGCGTGACGGGCGAGGTGCATCACGTGGACTGCGGGTACCACGTGGTCGGGATGAAGAATCCCGATGCACCGGACATAGCGACAGTGTAATTTTTCGCCTTCCAATCGGGAGGCGCGCATGGCGTTCCAGGTCAACTGGCAGCTCACCGGCGATGTCGGCGGCGGTGCGTCTCCGCAGACAGGCTCCATCCAATCCGATGCCGTCGAGCGTCTCTCCGTCGTCGTGCCGGCCGCATCGACGGACGCGATCAACACCGCCGTCCTCGACACCGCTGCGCTGCGCCTGCTGGTCATTGCGCTCGGTCGCTACACGGATGTCACGCTGCAGGTAGGGGCCGGCCCCGCGCTGACGCCGGAGGGACCGGCCATCATCGACGGCACCTGGGCGCAACTTCTCGGGGCGACGGCGCCAAGCGCCATCACGGTGACGAACAACGGCGCGGATGATCTCGCGGTGGAGATGCTGATCTGCCGCGATGCCTGACCGTTGAGGCAGGGTGGGAAGCGGGCTAAGCCGGCGCCGCGATGTCCCACAACTCCTTCGGCCACCTCTTCCGGTTCACCACCTGGGGCGAGTCCCACGGGCCCGCCATCGGCTGCGTCGTCGATGGCTGCCCCCCCGGCCTCGCCCTGACCGAGGCCGACATCCAGCCCTTCCTCGACCGCCGCCGTCCGGGCCAGTCCAAGTTCGTCACCCAGCGCCAGGAACCCGACCAGGTCCGCATCCTCTCCGGCACCTTCGAGGGCTTCACCACCGGCACGCCGATCGCGCTGCAGATCGACAACACCGACCAGCGCTCCCGCGACTACGGCGAGATCAAGGACCGCTTTCGCCCAGGCCATGCCGACCTGACCTACGACCTGAAATACGGCATCCGCGACTACCGTGGTGGCGGCCGGTCGAGCGCGCGGGAGACGGCGATGCGCGTCGCCGCCGGGGCGGTTGCGCGCCGCGTGCTTGGCGCCGGCGTGACCATCCGCGGTGCTCTCGTGCAGGTCGGCGCGGACCGGATCGACCGCGCCAACTGGGACTGGTCGGCGGTGGATGACAACGCCTTCTTCTGCCCCGACCGCGTCGCCGCCGCGCGCTGGGAACAGGCGCTGCTGGAGGCCCGCAAGTCGGGCTCCTCCCTCGGCGCGGTCATCGAGGTGGTGGCGGAGGGCGCGCCCCCCGGCCTCGGCGCGCCGATCTACGGCAAGCTCGACGCCGACATCGCCGCCGCGCTGATGGGCATCAACGCGGTCAAGGGCGTCGAGATCGGCGACGGCTTCGAGGCCGCATCGCTGAACGGCGAGGCCAATGCCGACGAGATGCGCATGCGGCCCGACGGCACGGTGGCGTTCCTGTCGAACCACGCCGGCGGCATCCTGGGCGGGATCAGCACGGGTCAGCCGATCATCGCCCGCTTCGCGGTGAAGCCCACCTCCTCCATCCTGACGCCGCGCCGCGCCGTCGATCGGCACGGGCAGGAGGTGGAGGTGCTGACCAAGGGCCGGCACGACCCCTGCGTCGGCATCCGCGCCGTGCCGGTGGGGGAGGCGATGCTGGCCCTGGTCCTCGCCGACCACCTGCTGCGGCACCGGGCGCAGAACCCCGACGCGCCACGGGTGGCGCGGCTGCCCAGGAACTAGTGTCCCGATCCCGAAGCGCGCCGACAGCGGCCGCGAAGGTCGTCACGGGCCACGGGGCTCTCCGATCGGTGGCTTGGCGCCAGGCCATGCCGCGCAGCGGATCGGATCATCGGCGGCGTCGGTGGTCGCACCGCCGACGATCGGACGGACGTCCGTGACGTTTTGATGCGTGGTCGACGCCTAGAACGCCTTCAGAGTTTACGCAGGGTTCAGCGATCGGTGGCGCTGCCCCGGGGATCTCCCGTCCCGGACCTCCGCGCCAGTCGTCCCCGTGCGGCCGGTGCCAGCTCAGGAGCCAGCGGCCCAGCATGCAGGAGTCCCACGCCCGAAGCCTTGCGAAGGCCGCCAGCTGGCGGGTCACCGGCACGCTCGACACCTTCGTCATCAGCTGGCTCATCACCGGGCACGCCATGCTCGCCAGCGGCATCGCCGCGACCGAGGTGCTGACAAAGGTCTCGCTCTTCTACCTGCACGAGCGCGCCTGGTCCCGCGTGCGCTGGGGCCGAAGCGTGGCTCCGGCCATGGCACCGGGAAGCGCCGCATCCGGCGACCGACCCCTGTCAGCCTGAGGTCCGGGCCGCGGGGCGTGGCGTCGCGACCACAGCCGCTCGCCCGATTCACCCGCATGCCGGGCCCTCCCTTGGCGAATTTGGTCGAATGACCAGCTTCTGCCCATGCAGGTCTCCTCCCACCCCGTCATGCCCCACACGGTCCCGCTCTCGACAGCGCTTGACGACCCCGGCCCCGATGCGGTTAGGGCTCACACATATCGCCCACGGGAGAGCGCGATGCTCGCAACCGACGCAGCGCCGGACGCCCGGGCCATCGAGGCCTTCGTCTCGCTCTGCGGCAAGCGGGCCTGGGCGGCGCGGATGCGGGATCTCGGCGTGCGTGCCCAGCCCGGCTCGCTCACCGGCCGCGGTGCCCAGCAGCGCCATGCCCTGGAGCTCGCCCTCGCCCGGCTCTGCGACCGCCGTGCCGGGGACGCGCTGACCCCCGCCGAGCGTCGCCTCGTCGCCTTCGCCGCGGAGGCCGTGCAGCTCGCCGAGACCCTGCCCGCGCCACAGAAGGCGCGGCTGCGCGAGCAGCTTGCCGCCGGCCTGACCGGCGAGGCGACGCTGATCCCGCTGTTCCACCTGCTGCGCGTCGCGGCGATGCAGCGCGCGCGCGGCTTCACGGTGCGCTTCACGGGTCTCGCCTCAGGCACGCCACACGACCTCGAGATCAGCCTGGGCGGCGTCACCGCCGAGATCGCGGTGGAGACCGTCTCGGCCGAGGACGGGCGGCACCTGCACCGCGGCGACTGGTACGCCCTGGTCGACCGGGTGAACCCGGACCTGCAGACCTGGCTCGCCGCCCATCCCGGCCGCTACCTGCTGAAGATGACCCTGCCGGAGGGTCTTGCCGGCGACGAGCAGCTGGCCGGCCTGCACCAGCGCATCGCCGAAATGCTGGCAGCGGAGAAGCGCCAGGACTCGGGCAGCCAGGCCGTGCTCAAGCTCGATCCCCTTATGCTGGCGGGTGCCCAGGCCGCGGACCAGGCCGCGGGTCTGCCTGCCAAGCTGCGCGCCCAGTTCGGGCCCGAGGCGCATCTGGCGCTCACCACCGATCCGCGCAGCGGCAGCGTCTTCGTGATGGCCGCCCGGGCGGGGCGGGAGAACGAGATTGCCTCCGCCGTGTGTCGCCGCCTCGCCCTCGTCGCGCAGAGCCGCCTCTCCGGCGGGAACAAGCCCGGCATCCTTGCCGCCTTCCTCGACGAGGTCGACCGCGGCGAATGGCGCGGCCTGCGGGACCGTCTGGAGCTCGAGGGCGCGGTGCGGCGCTTCCTCACCACCGCCGCGGCGCGTCCGGTCGTCGCCGTCTCCTGTGCGTCACGGATGGAGATGTTCGGCTTCCCACCCCCCGATGGTGCGGAGGGGGGTGAGCTTCGCTTCCGTAACCCGGGCCACGCGGCAGCCAAGCTGCCGGCGCTGGCGCCTGCGATCGCCTCGTCGATCTGATCTCGTCTGGCAGGGTCCAGCGCGCAGCCTGCGTCGCGCAGGGATCGCATCGCCCTGGGAACCCCGGGCGACTGTCGCCGTTTCGTCAAGATCGGGGATGAAATTCGGGGTGTAGCGTGATACGAGACACGTCGCGGGTCACGAGTCTGGACGGAGAGCCACGGGGTTCATGACCGAGGCCGAATTCGACGCCAAGCTGGCCGAGGTCGACCGGCTGCTGAACGACCCCGAAGTACGGCTCGATCCGGAACGGGTCTGGACGCTGCTCGCCGAACTCTCCTCGGCCGCTGCGGCGCCACAACCGCCCATGCAGCCGGTCTCGATCCGCGTGCTGCCGCTGGGCGGATAGCCCGGTGCCGGTCCGCCGCGATGGCCGGGTCGTTGCGGGACGGGTCACCGACAGCGTGAAGGGCGCGATACCGCACGCAGCCGGGCCATGATCCGCGCGCCTAGCTGCGCCCGAGTCGCAGCACCACTTCCCCCGTGGCATCCGACAGCAACAGCGACCCGCCCTCGATCCGCCAGCGGCGGACAAGGCCGAGCGCCTCCAGGAAGCAGCGCTCCTGCGCATCCTTCGGATCCTCGCAGGCCATCATCGTGCTGGCCAGCGGGCCGAGTTTGAGTCCCTCCGCCCCCTCCGCGGTCCAGCCGCCGCGGAAGCGGTTGCACCCGCCCGCACCATAGGCGGCACCGTCGGGCGCGAAGGTGACGTCGGACACAACGCCAGCCGCCGGGGCCTGGCCCCGGATCGCGGTGGCGACCCAGCGTGGGCCGGCGAAGCCCGGGGCCGGCACCGCCGCGCTGCCATCGCGCACCAGGTGCAGCGCCACCGGTTCGGCCTGGCCCGGACGCACCACGTGGATGGTATCCGTGCGGAACAGCACCTGCCCGTCGCGGCTGAGGGTGGCGCGCAGCGCATAGCGGCCGCGCGGGTCGAGCCGCGCGGGATCGAAGGCCAGCACGAAGGGGATCGGCACCTGGCGCTCCACCGGGATGCGCGCCTCGGCAATCCGCGTCGCCGGCGCGTCGGCGCGGGCGATGTCCTCCAGCGCCACCTCCAGGACCGTGCCGGGCGGCAGGGCCATGCGCTCGCGGTAGGTGGCGGTGCCGCGGATCCGGGTCTCTTCGGCCGATGCTGCCACGGGCAGCGCCGCCAGGGCGACGAGCGTACGGCGATGCATCCCTGTCTCCTCAGACCAGGCCCGCGACGGCGGCGCGGAGCAGCGCGGCGGTCCCCGCTTCATCCGCAGCCGTGCCGAAGACCACATGGTCGGGCCGCTCCAGCACCGCAACGGCGCCGTGCCCGTCCATCCAGCCCGCGAGCAGTCCCTCGACCTCGACCAACGGCGGCAGGCCGAGGCGCAGCACCCGGCAACCGAGCCTCGCCAGCATCGCATCGGCCTCCGACGGCAGCACGGCATCGGCACGCAGGATCAGGCGGAAGCCGTCATCGCCCAGCGCATCATCGAGCCGGAGGCGCCCCTGCGGCCGCTCCACGAAGGGCTGCGGGCAGGGCGCGCCGGCGCCGGGCGTGCCCGTCGCCACCAGCCCGTGCAGGATCGCCGGCAGCAGGTCCTGCCGCACCACGTCGGCGCGCCCCGCCGCAGCCTCCGCCTTGAGATGCGCGTCGCGCCGCGCGACCAGCACCGGGTCGCGCTCGCAGACGATCTTGCCGAGGTCGCGGGTCAACGCGATCACCTCCCGCACGTTCGGCCGCCGCTCCGGCTCGTAGCTGTCGAGCAGCGCGTCGCCGGCCCGGCCCTGCACCACCATCGCCAGCTTCCAGCAGAGGTTCAGCGCGTCGCGCAGCCCCTGGTTCAGCCCCTGGCCCATGAAGGGTGGGGTCTGATGCGCCGCGTCGCCGGCCAGGAAGGCGCGGCCGAAGCGCCAGGGCTGTGCCACCAGCGCATGGAAGCGATAGGCGGCGATGCGCCAGAGCCGCGCCTGACCCGGCTTCATCCAGGGCCGGAGGAGCCGCCAGACGCTCTCCTCCGTCGCCATCGCCTGCGGGTCCTCGCCGGGGAGGAGCATGAACTCCCAGCGGCGGAGGTTGCGCGGCCCGCGGATGAAGGTGGTGGGCCGTGCCGGGTCGCAATACTGCACGTTGGTCTCGGGCAGGACGGTCGCCGGGTCCTCCAGCAGCGTGTCGACCACCACCCAGGGCTCGTCGAAGTCGAGGTCCTCGTGCGTCGCGCCGAGCTGGCGGCGCAGCGGTGAACCCGCCCCGTCGCAGCAGATGGCCCAGGCGGCCCGGGCGGTGCCACCACCATCCAGCGCGAGGATTACGCCCGCCGCGTCCTGGTCGATGCGCGTCACCGCCTCGCCCGTCCGCATGGTCACACCGGGCCAGGTGCCGAGCCTGTCGCGCAGCAGCGCGTCGAGCTCGGGCTGGATGAACATCACGTTCGCCGGCCAGGCGAGAAGCTGCGGCCCGGGGCGCGGGATCAGCCGCCGCAGCAGCGCCCCGTCCGGCGCCCGGTATTCCGAGACATGGTAGGCCGCGGTGCTCGGCGCGATCGCCTCGGCCAGCCCCAGCGTCTGGAACAGCCGCAGGCTCTCGTGGTCGAGACCGATGGCGCGCGGCTTGTCGAAGACCTCGGCGCTGCGGTCGAGCGCGAGGACCCTTAGCCCGCGCTGCCCCAGCAGCATGGCCGCGACCATGCCGACGGGGCCGAGGCCGATGACGGCGACGTCGAACAAGGGCGGCTAATCCTCTGGCGTCCAGCCCGAGGCGCGGACGATCGGGCCCCAGCGCTCGGTGTCGCGGCGCAGCCGCGCGGTCGACGTTGCAGCGTTCTCGTGCAGCGGCACCAGCCCGAGGCGCGCGATGCCGTCGCGCATCTGCGGCAGCGCCATCGCCTCCGCCAGCGCTGCATCGAGTGCGGCGACGAGCGGGGCGGGCGTACGTGCCGGCACCATCACCGCGCCCCAGCCGCCCATGGCGAGCTGCGGAAATCCGGCCTCGCCCATGGTCTGCACGCCGGGCAGCGCCGGCACCGGCCGCTCCGTCGCCACCGCCAGCACGCGCAGCGCCGAGGCGCCGTTGGCCAGCGGCACCAGGCCGGCGAGCGAGTTGATGGTCAGCGGGATCTGCCCGCCGATCGCGTCCTGCACCGCCGGCCCGTCGCCGCGATAGGCGACGCCCGTCAGGTTCAGCCCGGTCGCCTTGGCAAGCTGGATGCCGAGGAAATGCGGCAGCGTGCCGGGGCCCGGCATGCCGAAGGGCACGCTCGGCCGGTCCTTCGCCCAGGCGATGAACTCCGCCAGCGTCTTCGCCGGCGTGGCCGGCCCCGTGGCGATGCCGAGATCGAAGAGGCAGAGCGTCGCCACCGTGGCGAAATCCGTCAGCGGCGCGTAACGCAGCTTCTCGAGGCCGTAGAGGTGGGGAAAGATCGCCACCTGGTCGGACGGCGTGAAGGCGAGGGTGGTGCCGTCGGGCTCCGCCGTGCGCAGCGTCTCGAGCGCGAGGCGGCCGCTGGCGCCGGGCCGGTTCTCCACGACGATGTTCGCCGCGTAGCGGCCGCGCAGGGTCTCGGCGAGCAGCCGCGCGACGCCATCGGTCAGGCCACCCGGCGGGAAGCCGACGAGGATGCGCGCGGTGCGCTGCAGCGTCTGGGCGCGCACCAGGCCGGGCGCGCCGAGGGCGGTGGCAACCAGGCCGAGGGTCGTGCGGCGCGTGGTGATGGTCATGGACGTTCCCCAGGGCCGGTCGTGTCGCCGCCGGCGCGGCCGCAGGCTAGCGCAGGCGCCAAGCGTTGCGAAAGGCCGCGTCCCGCATGGGGTTACAAAATCCCGCTTGGCTTGGCGTGTCGCATGGTTGTAGCCAAGTCCCAGAACAAGGGGATCGATGCCGGACATGCCCACCCGCGTGACCTACAGCCTGCTCGACCAGTGGAGCTCGGGATTCAACGCCGCGGTCGCGATCGGTGCGGGCGATACGGCGCTGGATGGCTGGACGCTCACCTTCGACGCCGGCTTCGTCACCGCCAACATCTCGATCGCCGAGCGCCTCAGCCACACC
>JAIYAI010000317.1 GCA_027489135.1 Acetobacteraceae bacterium | reverse complement strand
GGCGGCCGACGACGACGCAGCCATCCGCGGCGCGCGCCGGCGTCAGGACCGGCGCGAAGAGTTCGCCGAGCGGACCTTCGGGCAGGGACGCGTCCCGTCCCGCGTCGCGCGCGGCGAGCAGGGCCTGCCAGGCCGGGTCATCGGTTGGGGGGGACTCCATCGCGGCGGCTATGCCGCAGCCGGCGCGATGTGGGGAAGGGAGGGAACTCCCTTCCCCACGCCCCAACCCTCCTTTTTTTGCTCCCTAACGTGCCGCGGGCGCCGACCCTTGAGCCGGTCCCCCGGCGGTGCCGTCCCACACGCGCAAAGGAGCAGACAAAGGAGGGGTGTGGGGGTGGGTCAGGGAATTCTCTCCCTTCTCCCGAGGCCGCTACCGCATCACCGGCAGCGCATGCGGGAAGAAGGGCATCAGCGCCTGCGCCATCGCGCCCGCCAGGATCGGCATCGCCCCGCCCGAGATCAGCCGGATCACAGCGAAGCGCGCGCCCAGGATCGGCAGTTCCCAGGTCAGCACCCGATGCACGCCAAGCACCGCCCAGGCGGTGATCAGCGCCACCATCTGCGGCGCCCCCGCGCCCGCCTTGATGAAGGTCAGCACCAGGGGAAAGGAGACGAAGGGGCCGCCTGGGATGAAGCCGCCGACCGCGGTCGCCACCAGCACGCCGGTCATGCCCGATTCCGGTCCCAGCCAGTCCGCGGCGAGCTGCGGCGGGATGAGCTGGGAGAGGAAGCTCGCCATCGGGATCGCCACCAGCATGATCGGCAGCACGCGCGCGATGCTGTCGCCGGTGTCACGCAGCGCGCGCTTGCCCGCCGGTTCCCCGCCGCGCCACAGCGCGACGCCGAAGGTGCCGAGCGCCAGGACGAGGAGGAGAAGCTGCCCGCCGGTCATGGCTTCGGCGCCCGCGCCGGCCCGTCCGTCGTCCCGGGGGGCGGCGTCCAGTCGATGGGCAGCCTGCGCGCGATCAGCCCCGCGAGGATTCCCAGCGGCAGGCCGCAGAGCAGCCGCAGGATGGCGAAATCCGCCCCGAGCAGCGGCACCTCCCAGACCAGGATGCGCTGCAGCCCGTTCAGCCCCCAGGACACGATGTAGCAGATCAGGGCGCCGCGATCGGCGCCGGCGCGGGCCAGCACCAGCACCAACGGGAAGGCCGCCATCGGCCCGCCCGGGGTCAGCAGCCCCGCGCCGCAGGCGACGAACAGGCCGCGCCAGCCTGACTCCGCGCCCATCCATTGCGCCAGCGCTCCGGGGGGAATGATCTGCTTCAGGCTGCCCGCCAGCAACAGGCCAGCCAGCATCGCCGGCAGCACCGCCACCAGCAGCGGCCACGCCTTGCCCAGCGCGTCGTCGACAGCGGCCGGCCCCTGGGTGATGCGCACCGCGAGCGCGGCGGCGAGCGCCACGGCGGAGAGGACAAGCAGGGTGGCGTGGCGGCGAGCGAAGGATGCCATGGATGCGCCACGCTCTGCGCCCGGCGCGGCGCGCTGGCAACGGGGGCGGCTAGACGAACTGGCCGCGCAGGAAGCCCAGCGCCGGCAGCGGCGCCCATTTGCGTGGCAGGTCGGCGCGGCGGATCGGCGTGACCGTATAGACCGGGATCGGCCGTTCGGAGCGGGTCAGGAAATCGGCATAGGCGCGCACCTGCTGCGCCCGCCACTCCCGGTCCTCCAGCGCCTTCGACCGGCTGCGATAGACCTCGGCGATGCGGTTCTTGCGGCCGACCGAGGCGACTACCGCCCAGAGCGTGTCCTCGTCACCGCCGCGCGGGAGGCTGACGACCGCCATCAGGGGCACCCGCCGGATGCGGGGCAGGGCGGGCGGGGCAACGGATCCGTCTTCGGCAGGGCCGACCTCCGTGCGCAATGCTCCGCTCAGCCTAGCGCGGCCTGCCGCCACCACGCCAGTGCGTTTGCGCCGCCACCGGTCAGGCCGGTGCGAGGCCAAGCTGGCCCCGCAGCGCCGCGACCTCCGCCTCCGCCGCGCGCAGCCTTTCGGCCATGGGCAGGATCTCCTCGGCGGTCCAGCGCGGGGTGATGTGCTGCGGGCAGTTCCAGTCCCAGCCCTCAACCGTGATCAGCACGGCGCGCTCGGCCCGGTCCGCCAGCCCCTCCGGCGCCAGGCGCTCGACCAGGGCGGGGTCCTGCTCGCGCGTCACCACCCGCGCCCGGCCGAGCAGCTTGAGGCGCCGCCGGTTCGGGTAGTCCATCAGGAACAGGCTGACCCGGTCGTCGCCGGCGAGGTTGCCGACGCTGACATGCTGGCGGTTGCCGCCGAGATCGGCGAAGCCGAGCGTCGCCGCATCGAGCAGGCGCAGGAAGCCCGGCGGCCCGCCGCGGTGCTGCACATAGGGCCAGCCCGTCTCCGACACGCTGGCCATGTAGAAACTGTCCCGCGCCGCGATGAAGCCCGCCTCGGCGGCGCCGAGTGCGCTGTCGTCGCGGCCCGCGGTCTCGGCCCTGGCATAGGTGGCGCGGCTGCCGATCCGCGCCTGCTCGGCCTGGACGCGCGGGGTGAAGGCGATGCGGGCGAACTGGCGGCCCATCTTGTGTCTCCTTGTGATGCGGGGTCGGGGCGTCAGGCCGGCGGGAAATCCACCGGCGTCCGCGCCACGTTGTTCAGGCTGTTGGTCAGCAGGTTCAGCGCGACATGCGCGATGATCTCGATCACCGCCGCCTCGCTCCAACCGGCGTCGCGCACCGCGGCCAGCGCGGCGTCGTCGACGCGACCGGCGCTGGCCAGCACGGCGCGGGCGAAGCGCAGCGCCGCGGCGTCCTTCGCGTCCTCGGCTTCCCCGAGGCGCGATGCCGCGATCTGCGCCGGGGAGAGGCCCAGCCTGCCACCGATGAAGCTGTGGGCGGCCAGGCAATAGTCGCAGCCATCGGCCTCGGCGATCGCCAGAGCGATCCGCTCGCGCAGCGGGGCCGGCAGGCTATCCCCGGCCAGCGCGCCGGCCAGGCCCAGATAGCCGCCGAGCGCGGCAGGGCTGCCTGCGGCGACGCGCATCAGGTTGGGCACCATGCCGATCTTGCGGCCGACGCCCTGCAGCAGGGGGCGGGCCGCCTCGGGGGCGGTGGCGGGGTCATGGATGGTGAGGCGGGGCATGGTCGGGTCCTTCCGCGGCCGGGCAGGATGGCCTTCGCCGCTGCAGGAACCCTACGTCTTGCGCGATGCAGCCCGAATATGCGGAAGTCACAAGGTATCCTTGTCAGAATAGGAACAATGGATCGCATCGACGAGTTGCGCCTGCTGCTCGCCATCCTCGACAGCGGCTCCCTGGCCGAGGCGGGGCGGCGCCTCCGCCTTTCGCCGCCCGCCGTCACCCGGGCCTTGGCGGCGATGGAGGAGCGCCTCGGCCTCAGGCTCTTCGATCGCACCACCCGCCGCCTCGCCCCGACCGAGGCCGGGCGCCGCCTGGCGGACCATGCCCGCCGCCTGGTCGCCGACTACGGCGAGGCGATGGCCGAGGCCGCGGGCGAGGCCGGGGCGCCGCGCGGGCGTCTGCGCATCGCGGCGCCGCTGGTCTTCGGCCGGCGGCACGTCGCGCCGGTCGTCACCGCCTTCCTCGCCGCCCAGCCGGAGGTGACGGCGGAACTCATCCTCTCGGACCGGAGCGTCGACCTGGTGGAGGAGGGCATCGACGTCGCCATCCGGGTCGGCGACCTCGCCGAGACCGCGCTGGTCGCCCGCCGCATCGGCACGCTGCGCCGCGTGCTGGCGGCGAGCCCGGCCTACCTCGCGCGGCGCGGCATGCCGGCGACGCCGGACGATCTCGCGCGGCACGAGACGGTGCTCTTCTCCGCCCTCGGCGCCGTGCCGGAATGGCGCTTCGCCGGCCCCGCCGGCGTCGAGATCGCCGTGCGCATCGCGCCGCGCTTCACCGTCACCCAGGCCGAGGCCGCGGTGGCGGCGGCCGTCGCCGGCCAGGGGATCGTCCGCGCGCTGTCCTACCAGGTGGCCGAGGAACTCGCCGATGGTCGGCTGCTGCGCCTGCTGCGGGAGTTCGAGCCGCCGCCGGCGCCGGTGCATCTCGTCTTCCCGACGGCGCGGCTGATGGCGCCGCGCCTGCGCGTCTTCCTCGACTTCGCGGCGCCGCGGCTTTCGGCGCTGCCGGTGCTGCGGGACGGATGACGCTTGCGACGTGATGCTTGCGCTGGGGCCCGCCGACGCCTTCCATGGCGCATCCCCGTGAGGAGACCCGCCGCCATGATCAAGTTCTACTACAACCTCTCGCCCAACCCGATGAAGGTCGCGCTCGCGTTCGAGGAGATGGGCCTTTCCTTCCAGCCCCACCCCGTCGATGCGCGCAAGGGCGAGCAGTTCGCACCCCCCTACCTGGCGGTGAACCCGAACGCCAAGGTGCCGGCCATCGACGATGGCGGGACCATCGTCTTCGATAGCAATGCCATCCTGCTCTACCTGGCCGAGAAGACCGGCATGTTCACCGGCGCGCCGTCGCAGCGCGGGGAGCTGCTGTCCTGGCTGATGTTCATCGCCACCGGCGTCTCCCCCTTCAGCGGGCAATGCGTGCACTTCAAGCATTTCGCGCCGGAGCCGAAGGACTACGCCGTCAACCGCTACCAGTTCGAGGCGGAGCGCCACTACGGCGTCATCGAGGATCGCCTGAAGGGCCGCGCCTTCATCCTCGGCCCCGACTACACCATCGTGGACATGGCGATGTGGGGCTGGGCGCGCCTGGCGCCCTTCGTGATGGGGGAGGGGATCTGGGCGAAGTTCCCCGAGACCAAGCGCTGGTTCGACAACGTGAACGCCCGCCCCGCCGCGGCGCGCGCCGAGGGGCTGAAGGCCGTGCACAGCTTCAAGACGGAATGGGACGCCGACGCGAAGCGGCACATGTTCCGCCACCTGCAGCCGGCCTGACGCGCCGGGGCTGCCATGCCCGGCGGCGGCGCCCCGGCCTCGACAGGCCCGGGCGAGGCCCGCATCCTCGGGCTGGAAGAACTGACCATGCTGCGACCCGTTGTCTCCAAGGCCGATTGGCGCGCCGCTGACCTCGCAGCCTCCGGAGCCTGGCTGCGCAGGCCGGACGCCGGCGCCATCGCCGACCTGAAGGCCGGCTTCGCCCGCCTCAAGGCCGCGGCCAAGCCGATGCTGGAGATCACGCGTGAGGACATGCCCATCGGCCGCTTCGCCGCGGTGCTCGCCGATGCGGCGCAGGAGCTGGAGACCGGCACCGGCGTGCGGGTGATCCGCGGGCTGCCGCTCGACGAATACGACGTCGAGGAGTGTCGGCTGCTGGCATGGGGGATCGGCACCCATCTCGGCGTCGCGCGGCCGCAGGGCAAGGCCAGCCAGCTGATGTCGGACGTGCGGGACGCGGGCGGCAGCTACCGCGGCGCCGGTGGCCGCGGCTACAACACCAACGCGGAGCTGGACTTCCATACCGATGGCAGCGACGTCGTCGGGCTGTTCTGCCTGAAGACGGCGCGCAGCGGCGGACTGTCCCGACTGGCGAGTTCGGTCGCCATCCACAACGCGCTGCTGGCGACGCGGCCGGAGCTTGTCGAGGCGCTGTACGGCCTGTTCCCGCACAGCCGGCAGCAGGAGGAGGCCGCGGACGAGCCGCCCGCCTACCTGGCGCCGGTGTACGGCATGGCGGACGGGCATTTCGCCAGCCGCTACATCCGCAACCACATCCGCTCGACGCAGCTGATGCCCGACCAGCCGCGCCTGACGGAGCTGCAGCACGCGGCGCTCGACGCGATCCAGGCGCTGGCGGAGACCCCGGCGTTCTGCTTCTCGATGTGGCTCGAGCCGGGCGACCTGCAGCTGCTGAACAACCACGTGATCATCCATTCCCGGACGCACTACGAGGATTTCGAGGCGCCCGAGCAGAAGCGTCATCTGCTGCGGCTGTGGCTGGCGGTGCCGGGTGGGCGGCCGCTGCCGGAGGGGTTGCTGGCGGCCTACAAGTCCGTCGCACCCGGGACCGTGCGCGGCGGATTCAAGGGGCGCGGGGTGACCCCGGAGATGCAGGCCTGGCAGGCGCGGGCGGCCGCGAGCCTCGGCATGCGCGACACGCCGTACTGATCGCGGCCAGCCCGGATCCCGGGCCCTGGCCGGTCGTCACGGCTTTTTCGGCCCGCGCATCATCAAGGCCGGGATCACCGCCAGCAGGCAGGCCACCGCCGCCACCAGGAAGGCGTCGCGGAAGCCCAGCATGCGCGCCTGCGCCAGCACGATGCGGTCGAGGTAATCGCCGAACCCCGCCAGCAGCAGCGTGTCCGGCACGCCGTCCTGGCGCAGCATCCCCTCCACCATCCGCCGCAGCTCGAGGTACATCGGGTTGCCCTCGTGCTGCGTGTCCATCAGCGCTGCGGCGTGGTGCTGGCTGCGCCGCTCCAGCACGATGGAAAGCCCGTTCACGCCGAGCGCGCCGCCGAACTGCCGGGCGAAATTGATCGCTCCCGCCCCCTGGCCGAGGAAGCGCGGCGGCAGCGCGCGCAGCGCCCCTGTGTTCATCGACGGCATGGTGAGCGAGAGGCCGACGCGCCCGATCAGGATCCACATCGCCAGCGTCCAGAAGGACAGGTTGGTGTCGACGCCCGCCAGCAGCCAGCAGGAATAGGCGAAGCCGACGAGCCCGATCGCCATCGGCCAGGCCGGCGCCACCCGGTCCGCGACGCGCCCCGCCAGCGGGAAGCAGATCACCATGATCAGCCCCGCCGGCATCAGCATCATGCCCGCCCGCGTCGCCGTGTAGCCCTGCACGAGCTGGACGAAGAGCGGTGCGAGGTAGGTCGTCCCGAACAGCGCCCCGCCATAGACCGCCGCCACGGCGGAGGCGCAGGCGAAGCCGCGGTTGGCAAAGATGCGCGGGTTCAGCATCGGTGCCTTGCAGCGCAGCTCCCACAGGATGAAGGCGACGAAGGCGGCGAAGGCGATCGACAGTTCCGTCACCACCTCGTCCGAGGACCAGCCATGTTCCTGGCCGGAGGAGAGGCCGGTCAGCAGCGCCGCCGTCCCGGTCATCAGCAGCAGGAAGCCCGCCGCGTCGAATCGCGGCCGCGGCGTGCCGGGGTTGTCGCGCGAGGGCAGGAAGATCCAGCCCAGGATCATCCCGACGATGGGCAGCGGCAGCGCCGTGACGAAGACGCTGCGCCAGCCAAAGGCGTCCGTCATCAGCCCGCCGATGGTGGGGCCTAGCGCCGGCGCCATCACCACGCCGACGGCGAAGAGGCCCATCGCCTGGCCGCGCTTCTCCGGCGGGAAGACACGGAACACCACCTGCATGCCCAAGGGCTGCAGCAGCCCGGCGGAACTGCCCTGCAGGATGCGGCCGAGGATCAGCAGCTCCTCGGACGGCGCCACCGCGCCGAGCACGCAGCCCACCAGGAAGACCCCCATCGCCGCCTGGTAGGTGGCACGGATCCCGAAGGCCTCGATCGCCCAGGCGTTCAGAAGCATCGTTGTCGTCGTCGCCGCCAGGAAGCCGGTCGAGAGCAGCTGCGCCCGGTCCTGCCCGACGCCGTAGGCGCCCATGATGTCCGGGATGGCGACGTTGACGATGGTGGAGGAGAGGATGGTCGAGACCGTGCCGATCATCGCGGCGAAGGCGACGTAGAGCCGGTAGCGCGGGCCCCAGCGGGCGAACAGCGCCTCGATGGAGCGCGGGTTCTCGCGCTCGGGCAGTGGCAGTCCCGCGGTGGTCGCGCTCACTGTGTCCTGCCCTCAATCGGCGGGCGCAGACCTCCGGTCTGCTTGCCTTCGGCGCACTGGCGCCGGGCCGCATGCGCGGCCTCGGACCGGTCTGGCGACCGGTCCGCCGTCAATGCTCGCGTGCCTCGGCCTCGACCACCACCATCATCCCGGGCCGCATCATCCCGTCCGGCGGGGCCGGGTCGAAGGCGATGCGGATCGGCACGCGCTGGGTGATCTTGGTGAAGTTGCCGGAGGGGTTGGGCGTCGGCAGCAGGGAGAACTCGCTGGTCGCGGCACCTGCCACGCGCTCCACCACGCCGTCGAAGGTCCGGCCGGGCCAGGCGTCAACGGAGAGATGCACCCGCGTGCCGGGCCGGAAGAAGCGCAGCTCCGTCTCCTTCACATTGGCTTCCACACGGATCCGCGCCGGGTCGTGCAGCAGCAGGATGCGCTGGCCCGGGGTCACGTATTCCCCGGCGTCGACGAAGACGCGATCGATCACCCCGTCGAGGGGCATGACGATGGTGCGGTCGCGGAGGTCGAGCGTGGCGCGGTCCCGCTGCGCGACCAGCTCCCGCTCCTGCGGCTCCAGCGTCTCGAGCTGGCGGCGGAGGACGTTCACTTCCTCGCGCGCGGCGGCGGCGGCGGCGAGCTGCGCCTCGGCATTGCCGATCTCGGCCTGGGCGGCGAGGACCTTCTGCCGTGACGCATCCTGCAGCGCGCGGGTCTGGTCGTGGCGCTGGCGGGTGCCGCTGCCGGACGCTGCCAGCTCCACGGCACGGCGGAATTCGGATTCGGCGAAGGTCCGCTCGGCCTCGGCGGCGGCCAGGGCAGCGCGGGATGCTTCCAGCTTGGCGCGCTGCGCC
>JAIYAI010000818.1 GCA_027489135.1 Acetobacteraceae bacterium | reverse complement strand
GACGCGATGCGGCGAGGCATGGGCGATGGCGGCCCCGGCGGGGTTGCCGGGATCCAGCAACGGCCGGCCGCAGCCCGCGCGCAGCACCGCCAGCAGGGCTGGATCGGCGCTGCGCACGCAGGCACGCAGGTGCGGGAAGCCGAGGCCGAGGTCGAAGAGGATCGCCCCCCGGTCCGCCGGCCGCAGCGCCGCCGGATCGGGGCCAAGCTCCGCCAGCGCATCGGGCGCCTGGCCGCAGGAGGCCGCGGCGGCCGGCAGGCAGAGCAGCAGGCTGTGCTGCCAGTGCCCCGCATGGCGGCTCGGCGCCTCCTGCGCCACCAGCACCTGGCCGGCCGCCCCGGTCAGGCGGATGCCGCCGCGGCCGGTGACGACGGCGGCGTCGGAGAGGTCGGCAGGCTCGTCCGGGTGACGCGTGAACTCGGCGATCGCGCCCAGCACGCCGACGCCCCAGCCCCAGCCGGGGTGGGGCAGCGCGCCCAGCAGGGTCGCGGCGGGTCCGGTCACGGCGGCGTCCTGGGTGTCATGCACGACATGTCGCCACAGGAACGCTTCGCCGGCAATGCCGCCGCGGCGATGGACGCCGCGCCCGCCCTGCTGTTCACCCCCGCCCGACGAGGAAGGATCCGCCATGCCTGACTACGATGTCGCGATCATCGGCGCCGGCGCCGCGGGCCTTTCGGTGGCGGCAATCGGCGCCGGCCTCGGGCTGAAGGTCGTGCTGGTCGAGCGCGGGCGGATGGGTGGGGACTGCCTCAACTACGGCTGCGTGCCGTCGAAGGCGCTGCTGGCGGCGGGGCATGCGGCGGCCGCGGTTCGCGGCGCCGGACGCTTCGGCGTGCGGGCGGCGGCGCCGGAGATCGACTGGCCCGCGGTGCGGGCGCATGTGCAGGGCGCCATCGCCCGCATCGCGCCCAATGACAGCGCGGCGCGCTTCCGCGGCATGGGGGTGACGGTGATCGAGGCCTCGGCCTGCTTCACCGGCCCCGACGAGATCGAGGCCGGGGGGCGGCGCATCACCTTCCGCCGCGCCGTCATCGCCGCGGGGTCGAGCGCGATCGTGCCGGACATCCCCGGGCTGGACACGGTACGCTACCTCACCAACGAGACGCTCTTCGACCTGGAGGACGGGCCGGGGCACCTGGTGATCATCGGCGGCGGGCCGATCGGGCTGGAGATGGCGCAGGCGCATGCCCGGCTCGGCTGCCGGGTGACGGTGCTGGAGGCGGCGCCGCGCATCGCCTTCCGCGAGGATCCTGAGCTGGTCGAAGGGCTGCGGACGGCGCTGCTGGCCGACGGCGTGACCTTGCGGGAGGGGGTGACGGTGACCTCCGTCGCGCCGGGGGATGCGGGCGTCGCGGTCACGCTCGGCGACGGCACGGTGGTGCAGGGGACGCATCTGCTGCTGGCGGTGGGGCGCGCGCCGCGCCTCGCGGGGCTCGATCTCTCGGCCGCCGGGATCGCCGCGACGCCGAAGGGGATCACCGTGGGGCGGGATCTGCGCTCGGTCTCCAACCGCCGGGTCTGGGCGGTGGGCGACATCGCGGACCCCGAGGGACTCGGACCGCGCGCCTTCACCCATGTCGCTAGCCAGCATGCCGGGATCCTGGTGCGGTCCATGCTGTTCCGCCTGCCCGGCACGCGACTGGACTACGCCGCCCTGCCGCGCGTGACCTATACGGATCCGGAGATCGCCCAGGTCGGGCTGACCGAGGCCGAGGCCATCGCAGCCGGGCATCAGGACATCCGCATCCAGCGCTGGCCGCTGGCCGAGAACGACCGCGCCGTGGCCGAAGGCCGCCCGGAGGGGCTGGTCAAGCTGATCGTCTCGGCGAAGGGAAAACTGCTCGGCGCCGGCATCGTCGCACCGCATGCCGGCGAGATGGCCGGCACCTTCGGGCTGATGATCGGGCGAAAACTGCCCCTCTCGGCGCTCGCAGGCCTCGTGCTGCCCTATCCGACCTTGTCGGAGGGCGCGAAGCGGGCGGCGGGCGACTACTATGTCGCCAAGTTGTTGTCTCCCTTCACGAAGCGCCTTATCGGCTTGCTCAGGCTTCTGCCCTGAGGATAGGCCTGCACGAGCCGCCCCCCGCTTCCACATCAAGGAGCACACCCATGGACCGCTTCCTCGAGGGCCGCACGGCGCTCGTCACCGGCTCGACCAGCGGCATCGGGCTCGGCATCGCCGAGCTCTACGCGAAGGCCGGCGCCAAGGTGATGCTGAACGGCTTCGGCAAGCCCGAGGACATCGCCGCCGCCCGCGCCAGCGTCGGCAAGCTGATGGGCGTGGCCGAGGCGCCCTATTCCGCCGCCGATCTGTCGAAGCCCGACCAGACCCGGCAGATGGTCAAGGATTGCGAGGCGCAGCTCGGCGCCTGCGACATCCTGGTGAACAATGCCGGCATCCAGTTCGTGGCGCCGATCGACGAGTTCCCGGACGACAAGTTCGACGCCATCATCGCGATCAACTTCACCTCCAACTTCCACGCCATCAAGGCGGCGCTGCCGGGGATGAAGGCGCGCGGCTGGGGGCGGATCATCAACATCGCCTCGGCGCACGGTCTCGTCGCCTCGCCCTTCAAGGTCGCCTATGTCTCGGCGAAGCACGCCGTGGTCGGCATGACCAAGACCGTCGCAGTCGAGGTGGCGAAGACGCAGATCACCTGCAACGCGATCTGCCCCGGCTTCGTCCGCACGCCGCTGGCGGAGAAGCAGGTCCACGACCTGGCCGTGCAGCACAAGGTCACCGACCAGGTGGCGCTGGAGGAGCTGCTGCTGGTGCACCAGCCCTCGAAGCGCTGGGTCGAGGTGGACGACGTCGCGCAGATGGCGCTCTACCTGACCGGACCGGGCAGCGGATCGGTGAACGGCTCCGCGCTGTCGATCGACGGCGGCTGGGTCGCGGGCTGAAGACGTCTGTTCATGGTTCATGACGTGCTGACGCACGTCATGCCTCAGACGCCGGCGCCGCGCTGCGGCTTGGCTTCGCCGCACTTGCGGCGGCGCCCATTCGGGCGCTCGGCCACCTCCGGCGGCCGCCGATCAGGATGTGATGAGGTTGGTCTAGCTCATGGACGTATCGCCGCCCGAGAGCGCGCCGGCTTCGCCCGCCGTGGCGAAGCCGGTGACGCCGCGCAAGGTCAATATCGCACTGCAGGGCGGCGGGACGCATGGCGCCTTCACCTGGGGCGTGCTGGACCGGCTGCTGGAGGATGACCGCGTCGAGATCGACGCGGTCTCCGGCACCTCGGCCGGCGCCATCAACGGCGCGATGCTGGTGCAGGGGCTGGCGGTCGGCGGGCGCGACGGCGCCAAGCAGGCGCTGGAGAAGCTCTGGTCCGACATCGCCGGCAAGCTGGCCTTCAGCCCGCTGCGCAACACGCCGATCGAGAAGGCGATCTGGGGCTACGACCTGACCTGGTCCTTCGCCTACCAGGCCTTCGACACGCTGACCCGCGTGGTGTCCCCGTACCAGATCAACCCGCTGGGCTACGAGTTCAACCCGCTGCGCCAGGTGCTGCTGGAATGCCTGGACGTGCCGCGCCTGCAGCGTGACCCGAAGGCGCTGCGCCTCTTCGTCTCCGCCACCAACGTCAAGACCGGCAAGCCGCGGGTCTTCACGCGCAAGGAGGTGACGGTCGACACGCTGATGGCCTCCGCCTGCCTGCCGAGCATCTTCCGCGCCGTCGAGATCGAGGGCGAGCACTACTGGGATGGCGGCTATCTCGGCAACCCGGCGCTCTGGCCGCTCTACTACGAGCGCGGCGCTCCCGACATCGTGCTGGTGCAGATCAACGCGCTGCTGCGGCCGGAACTGCCGACCACGCCGTCCGACATCATGAACCGGCTGAACGAGATCAGCTTCAACGCCTCCCTGATGGCGGAGATGCGCGCGATCGACTTCGTCCAGCGCCTGCTGGATGGCGGGCGGCTGGAACAACCGCGCTACCGCCGCATCTTCCTGCACCTGATCGAGGACGAGGACCGGATGCGGGAGTTCAAGCTCTCCACCAAGCTGAACGGTGACTGGGAGTTCCTGCTGAAGCTCCGGCAATACGGGCGGGAGGCGGCGGAGCGCTTCCTCGACGACCATGCCGGCGCCATCGGTCGCGAGAGCACGATGGACATCAAGCGCTTCCTGTAGGCGAAACCCACGCAACAGAGGCGTCACGCGCGGAACCGAACTGCGCGCGCCGCGACATGGGCGTGGAACACCAGAGGCGTAGCTGTTCACCCGTCAACCCATGACGGGAGAACACAGATGCCCAGCTTCACAGGTACCGACCGCAGGGACCGGATCACGGAGACCGCGGTCTCCCCCGGCGTCCTGACCGACCCCGGCTTCCCCCTGCCCTCCGCCGCCGACGACCTGGTCCAGGCCGGGCGTGGCAACGATGTCGTGAAGACCGGCGCCGGCGATGACAGCGTCGCGGGCGACCGCGGCGACGACCGCCTGCGCCGCGGCGATGGCGACGACCTCGCCACCTGGGCGCCGGGCGACGGCAGCGACAGCATTCTCGCGGGGAACGGCTTCGACACGCTGCACCTGCAGGGCAGCGCGCGGGGCGAGGATTTCGCGCTGGCCGACGGATTCTACGATGCCGTTCTGTTCCGCGACCTCGGCTTCGATCGACTCGACATGCGCGGCGTGGAGCGGATCGAGATCGACGGCGCCGGCGGCGGCGACTACATGCAGATCAGTGACCTCTCCTTCACCGACATCGAGGAGGTGCACATCGCCTTCGGGCCGGGCGGCGGGCGGAACGAGATCGCCTTCATCGGCACGGGCGGAGCGGACAGCGTCTCTCTCTCCCGCAGCATCGGCGGGGGAATCCTCGTCGACGCGCTGGGCGTGCAGACCGAGATCACGGGCTTCGACGCGGCACGCGACAGCTTCATCATCTCGCTCGGCGACGGCGACAATGACGTTGACGCCCGCGCCTTTTCCGGCGCCGACCTGGTGGTCGCCACGAGCTCGGGGGATGATCTCGGCAAGCTCGGGCTGGGCGATGATCGCTGGGTCCTGCTCGCGGATTTCGGGCAGGACACGGTCGAGGGGGGTGCGGGGCGGGATACGCTCGACCTCGACGCCAGCATCGCCGACGACGTCATCACCGTCTCCGGCAACGCCGCGGCGGCCACCGTCACCAAGGGTGCCAACACGGCCGAGGTCTCGGGCTTCGAGCGCATCGAGGTGGAATCCGCCTCG
>JAIYAI010000558.1 GCA_027489135.1 Acetobacteraceae bacterium | reverse complement strand
GGTGCCGACGGCCTCCGGCCGGCTGGTGATGCAGCCGACGATCCTGTTCTGGGTCGCGGCGCTGTCGCCGCTCGCCTTCATGCTGGTGCTGATGTTCGGCATCAACAAGCTGAGCAAGGGCGCGACCCAGGCGCTGTTCTGGGCCTTCGCCGCCTGCATGGGCGCGAGCCTGTCGAACCTGGCGTACCGCTACACCGGCGCGTCGATCGCCAGCACCTTCTTCGTCACCGCCGGCATGTACGCGGCCGTGAGCCTCTACGGCTACACGACCAAGTCCGACCTGACGAAGATGGGCAGCTTCCTGCTGATGGGCCTGATCGGCATCCTGCTCGCCGGCCTGGTCAACATGTTCATGCAGTCCTCCGCGCTGCAGTTCGCCATCAGCGTGATCGGCGTGGTCGTGTTCCTGGGCCTGACCGCCTACGACACGCAGCGCATCAAGGCCGACTACATCGAGTACTCCTACGCCATGGGGACCGATGAGGCCGGCAAGCGCTCCGCGCTCGACGCCCTGACGCTGTACCTGAACTTCATCAACCTGTTCCAGTTCCTGCTGCAGCTCGTCGGCGTGCGGCAGAACGACTGACGACCGGCGCGGCGGCAGACGCTTCCGCGACGGCGGAGGGCCCCGGGGGAAACTCCGGGGCCTTTCGTTTTTCCGGGAGCTTGCGATGCTCGGGCGAGGCGGGGTCCGGACATGAGCGGTGGCGCGGCGGGCAGGCAGGCGGGGCACGCGGCGGGGCCCGGGCCGAGGCACGGGGACGGTGATGCCGCGGCGGGGCCTGGGCACGGGCATCCTGTCGATCGGCCCGGTGACCACGCGGGGCACGACCACGCGGGCCATGACCATGCGGGGCACGACCATGCGGGCCATGGCCAGTCCGGCCCCGCTCACCCGGGCCCCGCTCACCCGGGCCATGACCACGCGGGCCATGACCATGCGGGCCGCGGCCACGCCGACCACGGCCCGGGCGGGCACCGCCACGGCCCGAGCCCGGGCGAGGCCGGGTTTGTCCCCGCCATCGCCGCCAATCTCGGCTTCGTCGTCGCCGAGCTTCTCGCTGGCCTGGTCGCCGGCTCCATGGCCCTGGTCGCCGATGCCGGGCACAATCTCTCGGACGTGCTCGGCCTTGGCCTCGCCTGGATCGCGGCGCGGCTGGCCAGCCGTCCGGCCAGCCCGCGCCGCACCTACGGCCTGCAGCGCGGCACCATCCTCGCCGCGCTCGCCAACGCGGCGCTGCTGCTGGTCGCGGTCGGTGCCATCGCCCTCGAGTCGATCGCCCGACTGCTGACGCCGGCGCCGGTCGCGACGGGCTGGATGCTCTGGGTGGCGCTTGCCGGCGTGGCGGTGAATGCCGGCACGGCGATGCTGTTCATGCGGGGGCGGGAGGCCGACCTCAACCGGCGTGGCGCCTTCCTGCACCTCGCCGGCGATGCCGCCGTATCGGGCGGCGTGGTGGCGGGGGCGTTGCTCATCGGCTGGACCGGCTGGCTCTGGGTCCATCCCGCGCTCGGGCTGCTGATCGCGGGGGTGATCCTGGCCAGCGGCTGGGGGCTGATGCGCGATTCGGTCGACCTGGCGCTTGATGCGGTGCCTCGCGGCATCGACCCTGCAGCCGTGCGGGCGTTGATCGCGGCGCAGCCCGGCGTAGCGGCGGTGCACGACCTGCACATCTGGGCGCTGGGGACCACGACGGTGGCGCTGACCGCGCATGTCGAGCGGCCCGGCAATGGCCCGGATGACGCCTTCCTGGCGGAGACGGCGGCCGCCCTGAAGGCACGCTTCGGCATCGAGCATACGACCCTGCAGGTCGGACACGGCCCGCCGGCGCAGCCCTGCGCCGTGGCGCTTGCGCCGGCGGGCGCGCGTCAGATATAGGAATATCGTCAAGGGCGAAGCCACGCCCGCGACGGATGGAGGGGGCCGCCCTATTTGCCCGCCCTTCCGATTAGATCGCTGAATTCACGCGATGGTTGCGCCAGGAGAGCCGAAGGGCCAGGCCGGGTGATTTGTCCGGTCGATCCGCGACCGTGCTGGAATCGTTGAATGTCAGCCTGACGCGAGGATCAGCCCGGGGCTGGCGCCGTCCCCTGCATCCAGATCATGTCGGCGTCGTCGCTCAGCAGCAGCATGCCGTCACGCACGAAGGCCGGGGGCAGGGTCACCGGGCCGGCAAGCCGCTGGTCGCCGAGCGATTCGCCGCTGACCGGATCGAGCATCGCCATCCGGCCATGGCTGCCGCAGGCGAGGAAGCGTCCGCCCGCGATGCAGGGCGGACCCCAGGTGATCGGGTCGCGCCGCTTCTCCGGATTGGCGAAGCGGCCGAGTTCCTTGATCCAGCGCACCCGCCCGTCGTCGCGGCCGAAGCAGATGGCGTTGCCGGTGGTGCTGATGACGAAGAGCGCGTCGCCGGCGAGCCACGGCGTCTCCGCCACCGCCACCTCACGTTCCCAGATGCGCCGGCCGGTGCGCAGGTCGATGGCGATTGCGAGTCCGCCCTGGCCGACCGCATAGACGCGCCCGTCGGCGATCACCGGCATGGCACTGACCGCGGCGATGTCGGAGAAGCCGCCGCCGCGGGCCGAGGCCAGGGTTTCCGTCCAGTTCGACCGCCCATCGGCGATGCGGATCGCCGCCAGCTCGCCCGAGCCGAAGCCGGCGACCACGACCTCTCCATCCACGGCGGGGGACGGCAGGCCGAGCGCGACGGTCGCGGTGTTCTGCGCACGGTAGGTCCAGACGGTCTCGCCGTCCTCCGCCTTCAGCGCGATCAACTGGTTGCTGACGGTCGGCACATAGACCCTGCCGCCGGCGACGGTCGGCGCGCCCCGGCCGGGACCGGGGATGGAGACGCGCCAGCGCAGGCTGCCGTCGGCGGCGTCCAGCGCCAGCACCTCGGCGAGGCCGGTGACCACGTAGAGCGTGCCCTCGTCGAAGGTGCAGCCGCCGCCGAGCGCGCCGTCGCGGTCCCGCCGCGGACGCGGGTCGAAGCTCCAGCGCGCGCGGCCGCGGTCGATGTCGATCGCGGTGACGAGGCCGTAGGCGTCCATGCCGAAGGCGGTGCCATCGGGCGCGACGACCGGGGGCGAGGTCAGGCGCCGCCGGTAGCCGCCGCCGGTGCCGATGGAGGTGCTCCAGCGCTGCACCAGCGGCTGCGCCAGGGTCGGATGGCCCTGCTGATGTGTGAGATTGCGCCCGGCCATCGGCCAGGCCTCGACGCGTTCGGGCGCGGGGAGCGTGACGGGGCTGCCGCCCTCGTCGACCTCAAGGCTCCGCTCGGCCGCCATGACGGGCAGGCGCTCGCCGCGCAGCGGGACCTTCTTCTTGCCGAGGATCGAATCGGTCAGGTCGCTCAGCGTCTCGCAGCCCGCGAGCAGCGTGGCCGCGCCGCCGAGCAGAACGGCACGGCGCCGGTTCATGCCTCGCGCCATCAGCTTCCGAGCCCCGGTAGGAGGCGGGTCGCGCGCTGGCGCACGCCTTCCGGCGCCGCGCCATCGCCGGCAAGCGCCGTCAGGGTCCGGCGCGCCTGATCGATCTCGCCACGGCGGATGGCGGCGAGGGCGCGGACCTCCTCGGCGGAGAAGCGCCAGGGTCCGCCGGGCGCGGCGAGCGGCGCGAGGCGCGATTCGATCATCGTCAGGTCGCCGCCTTCGAGTGCATGCAGGCCCCAGAGCAGCGTGGCGAGGTCGCGGTAGATCGACTCGACGCCGCTGTCGCGGGCCAGCGCATCCCATTGCGCCAGTGCCGCGGCGCGGTCGCCGGCCGAAGCCAGAAGGGCGGCGGCGCGCAGCCGCGCCAGCACGGCGTAGCCGGCCGGTGCGGCCGTCGCGAGCCGGGTGAACTCGGCGGCGACGGCGGCGTCGTTGGCGCCGGCGGCCGCGGCGGCCTGGGTGGTGGCGAGAAAGCGCTCGGCCGTCTGCTGGGCCTGGCGCTGCTCCCACCAGCGCCAACCCTGGAAGCCGGCCACGCCGAGCACGACGAGGAGGGCGCAGCCGGTCAGCAGGCTGCCGTAGCGCTTGAGCAGGCGCTGCATGCGCTCGGCGCGCAGGTCTTCCTGAACTTCGTCGAAAAGGTCCGGCACGCACGCCCCCTGAAACCGGGCCCGGACCATAGCCGCGACGGGCGTCAGCGTTAAGCCTGCCCGGAACTGGGTTCCGCCTGGTCGGTGCGGAGGGATTCGGCACTCCTTAAGCCGGGCCGGGGAGGATCGCGGGAATGTGGTCCCGCCGCGTCCTCCCCGTGCTGCTGCTGGCGCTGGCCGGGTGCCAGCCGGTGCCGCCGGATCCTGCACCGCTGCCGGCCGTGGCCGCGCCGGCGGAGCCTGCCGCCGGACCGCCGGCCCTGGAAGCCCAGGCCTGGCCACGGCCCTTCTTCTGCGTGCCGCTGCAGCCGTTGCCGGACCCGCCGCCCTACTGCACGCGCAGCATCGGCGCGGTGGATTGCTGGCGCATCCCGCCCCTGGCGCTGCCGGCCCGGCCAGGGCTGGCCGACGGGCGGCAGGCGCTCACCCAGCTTCAGGCGGCACGGCGTGCACAATGCTGGCCCGGCGTGCTATAGGCCCCGCCACGGTGACGACGTGGGGTTCCCGCGCCGGGTCGCCCTGCTGCGTTCGCAGGGCAGCCCCCGGTGTTAGCCCCTAGGCATCCCTCCCCGAATCTGCGTATCAGGCCTCGCATGCAATCGAAGTCGCGTGACACCTTCCAGGATCGCCTTGCCGCGCAGCAGAAGGCGAAGGCGGCCCTGCTCGAGAAGTTCAAGGCGCAGCCGAAGCCCGACGATCCCGAAGTGCAGGAGCGTCTGGCACGCGCGAAGGCGATCGCCGAGGCGCGCGAGGCCCGCGTCGCCGAGCGCCGCGAGGCCAAGGAGGCCGAGGAGCGCCGTCGGCAGGAGGAGGAGCGCGCGCGCATCGCCGCCGAGGCCGCCGAGGCCAAGGCCCGTGCCGCCGAGCAGCGTCGCCTGGAGCAGGAGGCCAAGCGCCTCGCCGCCGAGGAAGCGAAGCGCAAGGAGGCCGAGGCCCGCACCCGCGAGGTCGAGGCCGCGCAGCGCGCTGCCGAGGTCGCCCGCGCCGCCGCCGAGCAGGCCCGTGCCCGCGCCGAACTCGAGACCACGATGGAAGGCCGCGCCGCGGCGCTCGACGCCGAGAAGAAGGCACGAGCGCTGGCGCTGATCGCCGAGCAGCGCGCCCTGCGCGAGGCGCGCGAGGCGGCGAAGAAGAACAAGAAGAAGTAGCTATTCCGCGCGCCGCCTGATGAAGGCCAGCGTCGCTGCGGCGCAGGCCTCCGGCGCGGTCGCGGCGGTGTGATAGCTGTCGCCAGGCAGCACGAGCAGTTCGCTGCCGGGAATCCGTTCCTGCCATTCCCGCGTCGCCTCGACCGAGCCGAGGCCGCTGCCTTCGGTGGTGACGACCAGCGTCGGGCAGGCGATCCGTGGCAGGTCCCCCCGCACGTCGAGGCCGGGGACGCCGCGCATGAAGCCCTTCTGCGTCGAGAGCGCGGTGCGTCCCATCAGCTTCGCCCAGCCCTCCAGCATGGCCGGCGGGCAGTCGGCGCCGAGTCGGCCCTTCATGGTCCAGCGCGCCCAGGCCTCCACCCCGCAGCGGTCGATGTATTCCACCCAGGATGCGTGGCGGTCGCCGAGGCTCTGCTGGCCGGAGACAAGGGTGCCGAGCAGCGTCAGGGACCGCACGCGGGCGGGATGCAGTGCGGCGAGGCGCATGGCAATCGGGCCGGCGACCTTGGCCGCCACGATGTGCACCGGCGGCAGGCGGAGGTGGTCCATCAGCCGCAGCGTGTCCTCGACCAGCCCGTCGAAGGACCAGGGGTAGTCGATCGGCATGGGGGAGGAGCGGCCGAAGCCCCGCATGTCGGGGCGGATGACGCGGAAATGCCGGCCCATCAGCGGCATCCAGGCGTTCCAGGCCTCGCCCGATTCGGCATTGCCGTGCAGCAGCAGCGCCACGGGCGGCGTCGTCCAGGCATCGGCGAAGCAGTCATCCGTGTAGTGCTGGGAAAGGCCGTCGCCGTGGTCGAGGGTCGGCATCGGTGGTCCTATTCGGGCTGGATGCCGGCAGCCTGCACGACGCGGCGCCACTTGGCGATGTCGGCGGTGATGCGGGCGGCGAATTCCCCGGGCGTGACGGGCGATGGCTCGATGCCCTGGCGGGCAAGCTGCGCCACGACCTCTGGTTCGGTCAGGATCGCGCGGAGTTCGATGCTCAGCCTGTCGATGACGGCAGGCGGCGTACCGGCGGGGGCGAGAAGGCCGTTGAAGGCGGTGGCCTCGTAGCCGGGCAGGCCGGCCTCGGCGATGGTGGGCAGGTCGGGCAGCGCGGCGATCCGCCGCGTCGTGGAGACGCCGAGGGCGCGCACCTGTCCGCCCTGCAGCAGCGGGATCGCGGTGATGGGCGTGTCCATGAAGAAGGCGACCTCGCCCTTCAGCACCGCCGTCTGGGCCTCTGGCGCGCTGCGGAAGGGGATATGCGTCACCTCGATGCCGGCCATGGATCGGAAGAGTTCGGCGCCGAGATGCGCCAGGCTGCCGCTGCCCACCGAGGCGTAATTGAGGTTCTGGCGCTTCGCCAGGGCGATGAGGGCGGGGATGTCGGACGCCGGCAGGTCCTTCGGCACCAGCATCACCAGGGAGACCGTGCTGACCATGCCGATCGGCGCCAAGTCGCGTTCCGTGTCGTAGGGCAGGCGGGCCTTTAGCGCGGGGTTGGCGGTATGGCTCGGGAAGACCATCAGCAGGGTCGTGCCGTCGGGGCGGGCGCGCACCACCGCCTCCGTTCCGATGATGCCGCTGGCGCCGGGGCGGTTGTCGACCACCACGGGGCGGGCGAGGCGGTCCGAGAGGCGGTTGGCGACGATGCGGGCCAGGATGTCGGTGATGCCGCCCGCGCCGGCGCCGACGATGATGCGGATCGGGCGATCGGGCGGCAGGTCCTGGGCGCGCGCGACGCCCGGCAAGGCGAGTGCCGCGAGCAGGGCGCGGCGGTTCACGACGCGGGATCCTTCGGCGGATCGAGGTTTTCCATCAGTGCCAGCCCCTCCATCGCCAGGCCGTAGCCGAGCAGGTCCTGCATCCGCTTCCTCAGGTATTCGGTGAACATCAGCCGCGTGTAGCGCAGCAGCAGGGTGGGCTTGGCGGCCAGTGCCTCGGCATGCTCCCAGGCGCGGGCGAGGACCTGGTCCTGCGGCAGGATCTCGTTCACCAGGCCGAGGTCCTTCGCCTCCTGCGCCGAGAGGGTCTGTCCGGTGAGCAGGAAGTACCGGCCGCGGTTCATGCCCATCAGCAGCGGCATGACGATGTGCATCCCGTCACCGGGCAGCATGCCGGAGACGAAATGCGCGCTGTCCTGGAAGGCCGCGGTCTCGGAGGCGAGGACGATGTCGGAGAGCAGCGGGATCTCGGCATGGCGCCAGGCCGGGCCGTTGATGGCCGCGATGACCGGCACCTCGATGCTGAGCAGGTTCATCAGGAGGGCCCGGCCCTCCCAGTGCACGCGGTCATAGGCGTTGGCCGTGATGCCCTGCATCAGGCTGCGCGTCGCGGTGGTGGCGCGGATGCCGGAGAATTCCTCGCCAGTGCCGGTCAGGATGACGACGCGGTTCTCCCGGTCGCGGGCGACATCGGCGAAGGCGTCGGGCAATTCGCCATGCGGGACGAGGCCCCAGCGCAGCGGGCCGTCATCGGTATGGAACCGCATCTCCAGGATGCCGCGCTCGCGCCGCATCCGGATGCAGGAATACCTGGTGGCGTAGCCGTCGAAGCTGACCCCGCGCGCCATGGCCGGCTTCCTCCCATGTGTTTGGGAGGAAGCCTATGCGTCCCGCAGGCGGGCGGGAAGGGTCAGCGGGGGAGGGTGGTCGCCCCCATCAGGAAGGCATCCACCGCGGCGGCGCATTGCCGGCCCTCGCGGATCGCCCAGACCACCAGGGACTGGCCGCGCCGCATGTCGCCCGCGGCGAAGACCTTGGGGATGGAGGTCGCGTAGGCCTCGGTATCCGCGGCGACATTGCCGCGGCCGTCCAGCGCCACGCCCGCGCTCTCCAGCAGCCCCGGCTTGCGCGGGCCGAGGAAGCCCATGGCCAGCAGCACGAGGTCCGCCTTCAGGGTCAGGTCGCTGCCCGGGACTTCCTTCATCACCATCCGCCCGCCCTCGCGGACCCAGTCGACGCGCACGCAGTCGAGGGCCGTGACGCGGCCATCCTCGCCGCGCGCTGTCTTGGTCAGCACGGCCCAGTCGCGCTCGCAGCCTTCGTGATGCGCCGGCGCGGTGCGCAGCTTCACCGGCCAGTTCGGCCAGGTCAGCGCCTTGTTGGGCTTTTCGGGGGGCTTCGGCATGATCTCGATCTGGGTGATCGAGGCCGCGCCCTGTCGCGCCGCGGTGCCGATGCAGTCGGCGCCGGTGTCGCCGCCGCCGATCACGACGACATGCTTGCCCTTGGCGCTGATCGTGCCGGCCGGCGCCGCGCGCTCCTCCATGTCCCCGGCGACGCGCTTGTTCTGCTGCACGAGGTAGTCCATGGCGTAGTGGATGCCCGACAGGGTCCGGCCCGCGGCATCCAGGTCGCGCGGGTTCTCGGCGCCGCCCGACAGCACCACGGCGTCGTAGCCGGCCAGCAGCACGTCGAAAGGCAGGGTCGCGCCGACCTCGACGCCGGTGCGCATCTCGACGCCCTCGGCCTGCATCTGCGCGACGCGGCGGTCGATCAGGTGCTTCTCCATCTTGAAGTCGGGGATGCCGTAGCGGAGCAGGCCGCCGATGCGGTCATGCTTCTCGAACAGCGTCACCGCGTGGCCGGCGCGAGCCAACTGCTGCGCCGCCGCCATGCCGGCGGGGCCGGATCCGACCACGGCGACTCGCTTGCCGGTCTTCTTCGCCGCGGGCTGCGGGACGATCCAGCCTTCCTGCCAGCCCTTGTCGACGATGGCGCATTCGATCGACTTGATGGTCACCGGCGTGTCCAGGATGTTCAGCGTGCAGGATTCCTCGCAGGGGGCGGGGCAGATCCGGCCGGTGAACTCCGGGAAGTTGTTGGTCGAGTGCAGCGTGTCCAGCGCCGCCTGCCACTGGTCGCGATAGACCAGGTCGTTCCAGTCCGGGATCATGTTGTTCACCGGACAGCCGTTGTGGCAGTACGGGATCCCGCAATTCATGCAGCGCGCCGCCTGGCCCTGCAGCGCGTCCTGCGGCAGGGGGGTGACGTATTCCTTGTAGTTGGCGATGCGGACCTCGGGCTTGATGTAGCCGCGGTCCTGGCGCTCGATCTCGAGGAAGCCTGTT
>JAIYAI010000113.1 GCA_027489135.1 Acetobacteraceae bacterium | reverse complement strand
CCAGGTCTTCAGCGCATTGACCGAGAAGGCGCCGAGCAGCGCACCGACCAGCGTCCCGCGCCCGCCGACCGCGACCCAGACCACCGCCTCGATCGAGTTGCCGGGGCTGAACTCGCCCGGGTTGATGATGCCGACCTGCGGCACGTAGAGCGCGCCGGCGATGCCCGCCATCATGGCCGAGAGCACGAAGACGAAGAGCTTATGCTGCGTCACGTCGTAGCCGAGGAACCGCGTCCGGCTCTCGGCGTCCCGGATCGCCACCAGCACGCGGCCGAGCTTCGAGACGGTGACGCGCGACGCGATCCAGAGGCAGCCCAGCAACGTCGCCAGCGAGGCGTAGAACAGCACGGCCCGGGCATTGTCCGTGTTCAGCGGCATGCCCAGCAGCTCCTTGAAGTCGGTGAAGCCGTTGTTGCCGCCGAAGCCCATGTCGTTGCGGAAGAAGGCGAGCATCAGCGCATAGGTCATCGCCTGCGTCAGGATCGAGAGGTAGACGCCGGTGATGCGGCTGCGGAAGGCGAGGAAGCCGACGACCAGCGCCAGCAGCCCCGGCACGAACAACGCCATGAAAATGGCGAAGGGGAAGTGCTGGAAGCCCCACCAGTACCAGGGAAGCTCGGGCCATCCGAGGAAGACCATGAAGTCCGGCAGGGTCGGATGGCCATAGACCCCGCGCGGCCCGATCAGCCGCATCAGGTGCATGCCGATCGCATAGCCGCCGAGGGCAAAGAAGGCCCCGTGCCCGAGCGAGAGGATCCCCGCATAGCCCCAGGCGAGGTCGATCGAGAGGGCGAGGATCGCATAGGTGATCCACTTGCCCGTCACCGTCACCGTGAAGTCCGAGACGTGCAGCGCGTTGTCCACCGGCAGCCGGTTCAGCGCCGGCAGAAGGGCGAGGATCAGGATGGCGCCGACCAGCACCAGGCGCAGCGTCAGCCGCGCGCGATCGATGGGGGCTGCGGTGTCGAGTGTGGTGACGCTCACGATTCGGCAGCCCGTCCCTTGAGGGCGAAGAGACCTCGGGGCCGGCGCTGGATGAACAGCATCAGCGCCACCAGCACCGCGACCTTGGCCAGCACCGCGCCCGCATAGGGCTCGAGAAGCTTGTTCACCACACCGAGGCTGAGCGCGCCGACCAGCGTGCCTGCCAGGCTCCCGACGCCGCCGAAGACTACGACCATGAAGCTGTCGATGATGTAGCCGGTGCCGAGGTTGGGGGAGACGTTGTCGATCTGGCTCAGCGCCACGCCGGCGAGGCCGGCGAGGCCGGATCCGAAGGCGAAGGTCATCGCATCGACGCGCCCGGTGCGGATGCCCATGGTCGCGGCGATGCGCCGGTTCTGCACCACCGCCCGCATTTCCAGCCCGAAGCGGGTGTAGCGGATGGCGGCGACCACCACCCCCAGAACCAGAAGGCCGAAGACGATGATCCAGAGCCGGTTCTGGGTAACCGGCACGCCGATGAAGGGCAGGGTCAAGGTGCCCTGCATCCAGGCCGGGCTGATGACCTCCCGGTTCTGCGCGCCGAAGATCAGGCGGACCGATTGCTGGATGATCATGCCGACGCCGAAGGTCATCAGCAGCGTCTCCAGCGGCCGGCCGTAGAGGTGGCGGATCAGCCCGCGTTCCAGCGCGGCGCCGCAGGCGCCGGCGACCAGGAAGGCGGCGGGGATCGACAACACCAGGGACCAGCCCAGCAGCGGCGTGCCGCGGCAGAGTTCCTGCACCATGTAGGTCGTGTAGGCGCCGAGCATGACGAACTCGCCATGCGCCATGTTGATCACGCCCATGACGCCGAAGGTGATGGCCAGGCCCAGCGCCGCCAGCAGCAGCACGGACCCCAGCGAAAGCCCCTGGAACAGCGTCTCGCCGATGCGGCGGATCTGCAGGGTGCGGTCGATCTTGGCGATCGCCGCCTCGATCTCGGGCAGCAGGGGCGCGTTGCCGGCGCGGGCTTCCAGCAGCAGGGCCCGGGCCTCGACGCTGCCGGAGTCACCCAGGCGGGCGATGGCGGCGCGCTTCACTCCGGCATCGTCGGCGACGAGCTGGGATGCCGCCAAGGCGAGTTCCAGCTGGGCGCGGATGGCGGACACCGTCTCGCGCTGGAGGGCGGTCTGCAGCAGGGGCACGTTCTCGGCGCTGCGGCTGCGGAAGACGGCGTCCGCCGCGGCGCGACGCTCGGCGACGTCGGGGGAGAGGAGCTGCAGCCGACCCAGCGCCCCGCGCAGGGACTGGCGGACCCGGTTGTTGATGCGCACGGCCTCGGCGCCCGTGGGATCGGTCACGGCGGCGCCCGTCACGGCATTGGTGAAGCCGCCATCGGCGCCGGGCAGCAGGATGGTGCCGTCGGGCTTGCGCTGCAGCCGGCCATCGGCCAGCGCGCGCAGGATCGGCAGGGCCCGGGGATCGGCGCCGGCACCCAGTCTCTCGACCGCCTCGGCCGTGTTGGCGAAGCCGTCGCCCAGTCCGGCCAGCGCGGCGGTGAAGGCGTCGGTCTGGCCGCGGGCGCCGGGAACCAAGGCGAGAAACGCGCAGAGGACCAGCATGACGACAGTGATTGTATAACGCCGCCGCGGATCGCTACCCCTGGCCATGGCCGCCCGTCCTGGCGCGGTCGATGAAAGGATCAAAGCCATGGCCCCGGATGTCTCGATGGTGAAGTGCGCCTGTGCCGACTGCGTCTGCGTCGTCGCGGTCGGCAAGGCGGTGAAGCGCGAGGGGCGCCTCTATTGCGGCGACGCCTGCGCCGATCACCACAAGGACGGGGCAGGCTGCGCCCATGCGGGCTGCAGCTGCCACGGGTGACCGGCGCCGGCCGTCACGCGCGACCCGTGCCGCGGCTCAGCCGCGGCGACGGTTGGCGTTCTCGGGGATGAACTGCGACCAGTTCTCCGCCGGCACCGCGTTCGGCGTCTTCCAGACGATGTTGAACTGGCCGTCCGCCTGGATCTCGCCGATGAAGACCGGCTTCGACAGGTGGTGGTTCGGCAGCATCGTCTCCTCGTAGCCGCAGGGCGCCATCAGCTTCTGGCCGATCAGCGCCGGCGTGACCTGCGCGACGGCGGTGGTGCCGGCCTGCTTCACCGCGTTCAGCCACATGCGGAAGCCGGTGTAGGTGGCCTCCATCGGGTCGTTGGTGACGCGCTTGGGGTTCTTGATGTAGGCCTGCCACATCTTGAGGAACTCCTCGTTCGGCGCGCCCTTGATCGACATGAAGTAGTGCCAGGCGGCCAGGTGGCCGACCAGCGGCTTGGTGTCGATGCCGGCCAGCTCCTCCTCACCGACGCTGAACGCGACGCAGGGGATGTCCTCGGCCTTGATGCCCTGGTTGCCGAGTTCACGGTAGAAGGGAACGTTCGCGTCGCCGTTGATGGTGGAGACGATCGCGGTCTTCTTGCCCTCGGACGCGAAGCGCTT
>JAIYAI010000561.1 GCA_027489135.1 Acetobacteraceae bacterium | reverse complement strand
GCCCGGCCTGCAGTGCCGCGACCAGCGCGGCCTCGTCGACGACGGGCCCGCGGGCGACGTTGCAGAGCCAGGCCGTCGGCTTCATCCGCGCGAGCATATCGGCAGAGACGAGGCCCCGTGTATCCGGCGTGAGCGGGCAGGCGAGGACGACGACGTCGCTCTCCGCGAAGAGATCTGGCAGCGCGGCCGGCGTGACGATGGCCGGAAGCACGTCCAGCCGGCGCTGGTGGCCCAGCACGCGCATGCGGAAGCCATGATGCGCGATCTCCGCCACGCGCCGGCCGATCGCGCCGACGCCGACGATGCCGAGGGTGCGACCGCCGATCTCCTCCGCCCCCGCGGCGATGGCGCGGGACGGGTTCCAGCCCTCGGTCAGCAGCGCCCTGTGCATGTCCCCGATCCGGCGCATCGCTGCGAGGATCTGGGCGAAGACGAACTCGGCGACGGCATTGGCGTTGGCGCCGGGCACGTTGGTGACAAGCACCCCTGCCGCGGTGCAGGCCTCGACAGGAATCATGTCCACGCCGACGCCGGGCCGGGCGCAGACCAGCAGGCGGGGGCAGGTCGCGGGCAGGTCCTCGGGCAGTTTCTGCCGCACCAGTACGGCCGAGGCTTCGGCGCAGAGCGCGCGCAACTCCTCCGGTGACTGGTCGCCGCCGCGGCCGACGAGCAGGTCGAAGCCCGCATCGCGCAGGATCGCCATGCCGGCCGCATCGACCGCTTCCGTCAGTGCGACCTTCACGACGTCTCCCCGCTTGCTTGCGCGCAAGGCTGCCATGCGACACGGCCTGCGGGCAAGGCACGCCGCTTGCTGCCCCCTTTCCAGCACGTCCGGATCGCGCGAGGCTGTGACCGGGCTGCGCAATGAGGGAGCAGAGATGATGGAACCCGATCTGGTCGTGCCGACGATGGAAGCGATCCGGCGCTGGGCCGGCGTCAGCGTGCCGAATGCCGCGGCGCGCCAGGGCCTGGCCGACATGAAGGGCATGATCGCCGAGATCGAGGCGGTGCGCGCCGCGATGGTCTTCGAGGACGAGCCTTCCTCCTTCGAGGCGGCCCTCGCCGCGCTGAAGGAAGCGCCGTGATGAACGCCCCCGTCAGCAGCGACCTCACCCAGCTCTCGATGACCGAATCCGCGGACGCCTTCGCCCGCGGCGACGTGACCGCGGAGGCGCTGGTCAAGGCCAGCCTTGCCCGCATCGATGCGCATGACGGCAAGGTCAACAGCGTCATCCGCCTGGACCGGGACGCCGCCCTGGAAGCCGCGGCCGCGCAGGACAAGGCGCGGGCCGCCGGCAAGCCGCTCGGCAAGCTCGCCGGCGCGCCGATGATGCACAAGGACATGTACTACCGCGCCGGCAAGGTCTCGACCTGCGGGTCGAAGATCCGCCGGGACTTCGTGGCACCCACCACGGCGACGGTGCTGGAGCGGCTCGACGCCGCCGGCGCCATCGACATGGGCACGCTGAACATGGCGGAGTTCGCGCAGAACCCGACCGGGCACAATGCGCATCATGGCGACTGCCACAACCCGTGGAACCTGGCCTATTGCACCGGCGGCTCCTCCTCGGGCTCCGGCGCCGGCGTGGCGGCGCGCTTCTTCACCGCGGCGCTCGGTTCGGACACCGGCGGATCGATCCGCCTGCCCGCGACGATCTGCGGCGTGACGGGCATCAAGGGTACGCAGACCCGCGTCTCCCGCGCCGGGGTGATGCCGCTCTCCTTCAGCGCGGACAATGTCGGGCCGCTGACCCGCACGGCGCGCGACGCGGCGCGCTTCATGGCGGTGATCGCGGGGCACGACCCGAAGGACCCGACCTCCTCGCGCGAGCCGGTGCCGGACTACGAGGCCGCGCTGACCGGCGACATCAAGGGCAAGCGCGTCGTCGTGCTGGAGACGACGTTCCTCGACGGCGCCGACGAACCGGTGGCGGCGGCCTTCGAGGAGTCCATGAAGGTGCTGGCGGCGCAGGGCGCCGTCGTCACCCGCATCACCGCGCCCGAGATCATGCGCGCCGTGAATGCCTATACCGCGGTGGTGAGCCGGGTGGAGGGGGCGACCATCCACGGCAACTGGATGCGCGGCCGGTCCGAGGACTACGCCATCCATCTCAGCGCGCGGCTCTTCGGCGGCTACGCCATCCCGGGCCACTACTACGTGGAGGCGCTGTCGCGCCGCGGCCCTCTGCTGCGGCGCTTCGTCGCGGAGGTGATGGGCAGCGCCGACCTGGTGGCGACGCCAACCCTGAAGACCCGCGTGCCGACCCTGGCGGAGACCGACATCGACGCCGACGCCGCGAACTGGGAGCGGTTCATGGCCGTCTCCTACAACACGCGGCCCTTCAACTATCTCGGCCTGCCGACGGTCAGCATCCCCTGCGGCTTCGACGATCGTGGCCTGCCGATCGGGCTGCAGCTTGCCGGCCGGCCCTATGCGGAGGGCACGGTGCTGCAGGCGGCGGATGCCTACCAGCGCGTGACGGACTGGCACCTGCGCAGCCCGGCGCTGTAGTTCGGGCTACCCGCGCAGCCCGGCGCCGCGACGCGCCTGCCCGGCTACCCGCGCAGCGCCTTGATCTGCGCGGGATAGCTGGCGGGATCGACGCGGACATCGACCAGGGCCGGGCCCTTCGCGGCCAGCGCCTGGCCGAGCGCCGCGTCGTATTCGGCCTCGTTCCCGGCGCGGAAGCCCACCCCGCCCATCGACGCCATCGCCGCGGCGAAATCGGCCTCCGGCCAGTCCAGCGCGCCCTCGGGCAGTGCCCGCGCATCCTTCTTGATGTCGATCAGCGACAGCGTCGCGTCGTTGAACACCACCACCGTCAGCTTCACGCCGAGCGTCGCGGCCGTCGCCAACTCCCCCAGCGCCATCAGCAGCCCGCCATCCCCGGTGAAGGCCAGCGCCCCGCGCGCCGGATCGTGCAGCGCCGCGGCGATGCCGGCCGGCAGCGCGAAGCCCATGGTCGCGAGCCCGTTCGAGATCAGCAGGTCCCCCGGTCGCGACGCCTGCCAGAAGCTCGTGGCGGGGAACATGTGCGCGCCCGCGTCCACGGCTATGCGCGGATCGGCGCCGGCGCGCCGGCACGCCGCCTGCGCGCGTTCCACCACCGCCTGGGGGGAGAGGCCGCGATTGCCCGAGGGCCCGTTCGCCAGCGCCCGCAGCCAGGCCGCCCGATGCGCCGTGATCGCCGCCGCCGTCCAGTCCGAGCGCGCCGCGCCCTCGGCCAGCGCCGCCAGCATCGGCGCCAGCGGGCCATAGGCGGCGGCCGCCGGTGTCTTGTAGTGCAGGGGCCGCGGCGCGGTGCCGAGGTCGAGCACGGGCGCGTCGTAGCGCCAGGGCTGCGGGATGAACTCCACCGGATCGGCGCCGGCGAGGATGATGAGGTCGGCATCCCGCAGCAGCGGCGATTCCGCCTCGCCGCCGGTGAAGACGCCGCCGAAGCAGGGGTCCGCATCCGGCACCACGCCCTTGGCCTTGTAGGTGACCAGCGCCGGGCAGCCGAGCGCGGCGACCAGGCCGCGCAGCGCGGCGCAGGATGCGGCGTCGGTCGCCTCCAGCCCCGCGACCAGCACGGGGCGGCGGGCCTCGGCCAGCAGGCGCCGCGCGGCGGAGAGATCGGGCGCGCCGGGCGGGGCGGGGAGGGCCAGCGCCGGCAGCGGCGCCGATTCGCCGCGCGCCGCCGCGGCCGTCAGTTCCAGCAGCACCGGCCCGCGGGGCGCGGACATGGCGCGCACCAGCAGATCCGCCGCGATGGCGCCCGTGGCGCTGCGCGGGCCGGTCACCTTCGCCGCGCCCTTGCTGACCGGTGCCAGCATCGCCGCATGGTCGAAGAACTGGTGGTTGGCGAAGGCGCGCTCGGCCTCGGTGAAGCCAGCGGCCAGCAGCAGCACCGGCGCGCGATCGAGCGCGGCCTGGGCCATGCCGTTCGCCGCATTGCCCACCCCCGGGCCACGGGTGACCAGCACCGCGCCGGGGCGGTGCGTCAGCTCGGCGGTGGTCGCGGCCATGATCATCGCCGCGGTTTCCTGCCGGGCAAGGGCGAAGGGCAGCCCGGCCGCTCGCGCCGCGGCGATCAGGTCGAGGCTCGACCCGCCCCCGGGCACGCCGAAGAGCCGGGTCGTCCCCGCCGCCTGCAGCGCGGCGATCACCGCCGCCGCGCCCGTCCCCCCGTCCTCGGCCATGCGCCATGTCCCCTGCATTCGCCGACCCAGCATAGGGGCGCCCGCACCGCCGCCAAGCACCGCCCTGCCCGCCGATGGGGCGCGACTGCTCAGAACGTGACCAGCTCCTGGGCATTCCGGGCCACCGGAATGCGCTCACGGGCGCGGCACCGCTTGCGCATGGCCCCCCCGCCATGCTGCCTTGGCACCATCGGGGATACCATCGGGGGGGCCGGTGTCGCAGGCCAAGGCGTTCGACGAGATGTCCGGGCTGGACGGTGAGATCCGGGCCCCATACGCGGAAATTGCCCGCTGGCTGCGCGATACGCCGCGCGAGCTGCTCTACCGCAAGCGGCAGGAGGCGGAGATGCTGTTCCGCCGCATCGGCATCACCTTCGCGGTCTATGGCGAGGGCGGCGATCCGGAGCGGCTGATCCCCTTCGACCTGATCCCGCGCATCATCGCCCGCTCCGAATGGGAGGTGCTGGCCGGCGGCCTGCGCCAGCGCGTCCGCGCGCTCAACCTGTTCCTCGCCGACATCTACGCCAAGCAGGAGATCCTGCGCGCCGTCAAGGTGCCCGCGGACCTGATCCTCGGCAACGAGCTGCTGCGGCCGGAGATGAAGGATTTCGTCCCGCCCGGCGGCATCTACACCCATATCTGCGGCATCGACGTGGTGCGCACCGGCCCCGAGGACTTCTACGTGCTCGAGGACAATTGCCGCACGCCCTCCGGCGTCTCCTACATGCTGGAGAACCGGGAGGCGATGCTGCGCCTCTTCCCCCGGCTCTGCGCGCGGCACCGGCTCGCGCCGATCTCGCGGTATCCGGAGGAACTGCTGACCACGCTGAAGGCCGCGGCGCCGGCGAGTTGCAAGGGCGAGCCGACGGTCGTGATCCTGACCCCGGGCCCCTACAACAGCGCCTACTACGAGCACTGCTTCCTCGCCGACGAGATGGGCGTGGAGGTGGTGGAGGGCGCCGATCTCTTCGTGCAGGAGAAGGTGGTGTACATGCGCACCACCGCGGGTCCGAAGCGGGTCGACGTGATCTACCGCCGCATCGACGACGAGTACCTCGACCCGGAGGCCTTCCTGCCGGACAGCATGCTGGGCGTGCCGGGGCTGATGGCGGCCTATCGCGCCGGCAACGTCGCGCTGGCCAATGCGCCGGGCTGCGGTATCGCCGACGACAAGGCGATCTACCCCTATGTGCCGGACATGATCCGCTTCTACCTGAACGAGGAGCCGCTGATCGGCAACGTGCCGACCCATCTGTGCGAGCGCGAGGAGGACCGGAAGTATGTCCTGGCCAATCTCGATAAGCTGGTCGTGAAGCTGACCAAGGGCTCGGGCGGCTACGGCATGATGGTCGGGCCGCACGCCACGGCCGAGATGCGGGAGGAATTCCGCAAGCGCATCATCGCCAATCCCGGCAACTACATCGCCCAGCCGACGCTGGCGCTCTCCACCGTGCCGACGGTGGCGGAGCAGGGCGTCGCGCCGCGGCATGTGGATCTCCGTCCCTTCGTGCTGACCTCGGGCGAGGAGATCCGCATCGTGCCAGGGGGCCTGACGCGCGTGGCGCTGCGCGAAGGCTCGCTGGTGGTGAACTCCTCCCAGGGCGGCGGCACCAAGGATACCTGGGTGCTGGACGATGCGCTGGTCGAGGCGGTGACGGCCGAGCTCGGCATGGGCCAGGCGCAAGCGAACGGCCGCGGCTGATGCTGAGCCGTACGGCCGAGTGCCTGTTCTGGCTGGCGCGCTATGCCGAGCGCGCCGCCAATGTCGCCCGTGGCCTGTCCGTCGCCTACCGCATGGACGGCATCGTCGGCCAGGCCGGCGGCGAGGCCGAGGAATGGCGCGCGCTGCTGACCGCCTCGGGCGGCGAGGCCGGCTTCCACCGCAAGTACGAGACCGTGACGCCCGACGCCGTGGTGCACTGGCTGGTGCACGACACCGACAATCCCTCGGGCATCCTCGCCTGCTTCGAGGCCGCCCGGCACAATGCCCGCACCGTCCGCACCGCGCTGACGGTCGACATGTGGGAGTCGCTGAACGACAGCTGGAACCATCTCCGCACCCTGCCCCCGGAGGCGACCGAGGGCGAGAAGCTGCCCGATTTCCTGAGCTGGGTTCGGTCGCGGGTGATGCTGTTCAACGGCGCCGCCGCCGACACCATGCTGCGGCAGGAGGCCTGGCGCTTCGTCCATCTCGGCACGATGCTGGAGCGCGCGGACAACACTGCCCGCCTCTGCGACGTGCGCCACCACCAGCTGTCGCCGGCGGCCGATGGCGCCAGCGAATACGTCCACTGGCAGGCGGCGCTGCGCTCGGTCTCCGCGCTCCGGGCCTATCACTGGGTTTACCGGGAAAGGCTCGATCCGAAGCGCATTGTCGACCTGATGATCCTGCGCCCGGAACTGCCGCGCAGCCTGGTCGCCTGCTATGGCGAGGTGCTGGAGACGCTGGAGGGGATCGCCGTCGGCCAGGGCGGGCGGCGCGGCGAATGCCATCGGCTGGCCGGGGAGATCCATGCGCGGCTGCGCTACGGCCGGCTGGACGCGATCTTCGAGCAGGGGCTGCACGACTTCCTGACCGAGATGATCGGGCTCACGGCGCGGCTCGGCTCCGAGATCGAGAGCTTCTATATCCGGGGCTGATTTGTCCGTGTCGCAGGTCTATGCCGCTGCCCTGCCACCGGGGGCAGCGGAGACCCGTCCATGACCTATTGCGTCGGACTCTATCTGCGGGAAGGGCTGGTCATGCTGGCCGACACCCGCACCAATGCCGGCGTCGACCACATCTCCACCTTCGGCAAGATGCATGTGGTGGAGAACCCCGGGGAGCGCGCGATGGTGCTGCTCTCGGCCGGCAACCTCGCCATCACCCAGGCCGTGGTGGCGCGGCTGCAGGAGGGCGTCTGGCTGGACGGCACGCAGCGCACGCTGCTGACGGTGGACCAGATGTTCCACGCTGCCCAACTGGTCGGCCAGGCCGTGCGTGACGTCTTCGCCCGCGACGGCGGGCCGCTGGCGAGCCAGGGCGTCGGCTTCGACTGTTCCTTCCTGCTCGGCGGGCAGATCGCCGGCGGGCCGCCGCGGCTCTACCTGGTCTATGCCGCCGGCAACTTCATCGAGGCGACGGAGGACACGCCCTTCCTGCAGATCGGCGAGATCAAGTACGGCAAGCCGATCCTCGACCGCGCGCTGTCCTTCGACACCTCGATCCAGGACGGGGTGAAGCTGGTGCTGGTCAGCATGGACAGCACGCTGCGGTCGAACCTGACCGTGGGGCTGCCGATCGACCTGACAGT
>JAIYAI010000300.1 GCA_027489135.1 Acetobacteraceae bacterium | reverse complement strand
TGCGCTGCACCAGCGGCGAGAAGCTGATCGGCCCGATCGAGGCGGAGAGGATGGTGTAGCCGTCCGCCGGCCCCTTCGCGACGAGATCCGTGCCGATCTGCCCGCCGGCGCCGGGCCGGTTCTCCGGCACCACGGTCTGGCCGAGCCGGTCCGAAAGGCGCTGCGCGGCGAGGCGTCCGACGATGTCCGTCGCCTGGCCCGGCGGCCAGGGGATGATCATGCGCATCGTCCGGTTCGGCCAGCCCCCGGGCGCCGGCGCCGGCTGGGCCCGGGCGGCGCGGCCGCCGAGCCCGGCAAGGGCAAGCGTGGGCAGGATCAGCGTGTGCCGGCGGCGCATCATGGGCGTGTCTCCCGTGGGCGGGGTCTCTGCCCCGGTCGCGCGGACCATGCCCGATCGTGGGGATTCCCGCCAGGGAGGCGTGGCCGGTTGCCCCTGCGACCGGGTCGCGCGAGCATCGGCCCCGCACGCAGGGAGGCGCCGCCATGACCGCCACGATCTACCACAACCCGCGCTGCGGCACCTCGCGCAAGGTGCTGGAGGCGCTGCGCGCGCGCGGCATCGAGCCCGTCATCGTCGAATACCTGAAGACCCCGCCCGATGCGGCGACGCTGCGCGGCCTGCTGAAGGCCATGGGCATGCCCGCGCGGGCGCTGCTGCGCCGGAAGGAAGCGGTGCATGCCGAACTCGGCCTCGGCGACCCGGCGAAGACCGAGGCCGAGCTGATCGCCGCCATGGCCGCGCATCCGATCCTGATCGAGCGGCCGATTGTGGTGACGGCGAAGGGCACGGTGCTGTGCCGGCCGGCCGAGCGGTTCGCGGAGGTGCTGTAGCCGGCACGGCATCCTGCCCACGGTCCCCCGGACCACCCCCCTCACGCCGGCTCCATGTCCCGCGAGATGCGGGCCCTGCCGCCGCAGATGGCGTGCATCGACCGCATCGCGCGGATCACCAGCTTTCGCGCGGCCCGTTCGAGCCGCCCCTCGGTGGCGAGCAGCCCGATCATCGCGCGCCAGAGCACGGGCTTGTAGATCGCGGACAAATCCCGGTCCGGCAGGAAGGGCGAATGCGCCGGCAGGGCGGAGTAGAGCGACAGCCGCCGCGCCAGCGCCAGGCCGCTCAGGCCGAGGCGCTTCACGCCGATGCGGCGGAAGGCGCAGCAGGCCCGATACCGCAGCCCCAGCAGCAGCGGGCCTGGCCGGGCGAGATCCGACCGCCCCCGCCCACCCCGGCGCGCGAGATCGGCGACGGCGCGCAGCAGGCGATGGAAGAAGCCGGCCTCCGCGAGGCGGCGGAAGGTGCGGCGGACGGTGTCGGGCTTGGGGCCGTCCGGTTCGGCGGCGTCGCCCCAGGTGGCGCGGCCCGGGCCACGGCGGGTGTCGCGCTTGACCATCACCGCGCGGAAGACGGCGTCGAGCCGCGCACGGGCGGGGTCGATGCCGGGGCGGGTGGTGGTGGCCCAGATGTCGCCGCGGATGGGGCGTCCGGCGAGGCCCTGGTCCGGGCCCGGGGGCAGGAGGCGGCGGACGAAGCCCCATTCGTCGTCGGTCATCGGCGCCCAGGGGTGGGGCGGGGTGAGGGCGAGGATCGGGCCGACATAGAGGCGGTGGACGAGGTGGTGCTTGTGGAGGAAATCCTCGGGGAGGAGATCGAAGGGGAAGCGAGGCATGGCGGCGGTCCGGGGCGGGGGACCGGCAGGCTAGGCGAGGTTGGTGCGAGAACGCAAGGAAAATAATCCTTGTCGGTTCGATGTAGGGCAGGCGGGGGCGCTGCCCCCGACCCCGCCAGAGCGGCTTTGCCCCCTGGACCCCCAACATAGGCCGGTCGGACGTATACGTCCGACGCCTCTGGACACCGATTGTTGGAGTGGGTGGGACGGCCGGTGCCTTTACCCGCCGCCGGAGAGCTTGCCGCGCAGCCGATCCCGCAGCCGCGTCGCCGAATCGATGTCGTAGTCCGCGCCCGCCTTACGGTATTCCTCCAGCGCCGCCTCCGCATGGCCGAGCGCCGCGCGCCAGCGCGTCGCGTCACCGGTCCGGTCGCCCCAGCTTTCCTCCAGCAGGGCCAAGTTCTCCGTCGTTCGCGCCCAAAGGAACGGCACGCGATCACGCGTCCTCTCCTCTAAAGCCGCGTGGAAGGCGACCACCGTCTCCTCCAGACGCGCCGTGCCGACTTGGCGCGCCCCGAGCGTCAGGAGCGCGGTGCCAAGGTTCATCTGCGTCCTCGCCCAGTCGAGCGGCACGAGATCGCGCGTCATCGTCTCCAAAGCCGCGTGGAAGGCGGCCACCGCCTCCTCCAGACGCGCCGTGCCGACCTGGCGCGCCCCGAGCGTCAGGAGCGCCGTGCCGAGGTTGTTCTGCATCATTGCCCATTTGAGTGGCACACGATCGCGCGCCCACGCCTCCGACGCCGCGCGGAAGGCAATCACCGCCTCCTCCAGACGCGCCGTGCCGCTCTCGCGTTCGCCGAGCTTTTGGAGCGCGGTGCCGAGGTTGTTCTGCGTGGTCGCCCAGTCGAGCGGCACGCGATCGCGCCTCCTCTCCTCCAGCGCCGCACGGTAGGCTGCCACCGCCTCCTCCAGGCGCGCCGTCCCGATCTCGCGCTCCCCGAGCGCCTTGAGCGCGTTGCCGAGGTTGTTCTGCGTCGTCGCCCACTCGAGCGGCACGCGATCGCGCGTCCTCTCCTCCAACGCCGCCCGATAGGCCAACACAGCCCCCTCCAGACGCGCCGTCCCGCTCTCGCGCTCCCCGAGCATCTGGAGCGCGGCGCCGAGATTGTTCTGCGTCCTCGCCCAGTCGAGCGGCACGCGATCGCGCCTCCTCTCCTCCAGCGCCGCACGGTAGGCT
>JAIYAI010000330.1 GCA_027489135.1 Acetobacteraceae bacterium | reverse complement strand
CGTCGGTGAAGGCGATGGCGCCGTCTTCCCGCAGCAGGCCGTATTCGGCGATCTCCTTGCCCTCGCAGTGCTTGGTGGCGGCGCCGTAGGGCAGCAGCGTGATGCAGCCCGTCGCGGCGCCGCGGCTGAGGATGAACTGCACCAGCGCGGGATCATCGAGCGGCGGGTCGGTATCGGGCAGGGCGCAGAGGGTGGTGATGCCGCCGGCGACCGCGGCCTCGGCGAGGGAGGCGATGGTCTCGCGGTACTCGGCGCCCGGTTCGCCGGTGGCGGCGCGCATGTCGACCAGGCCGGGGGCGAGGCAGGCGCCGGCGCAGTCGAGGGTGGTCGCTCCCTCGGGTGCGGTGACGCCTGGGCCGACCGCGGCGATGGCGCCGTCCCGGATCAGCAGGCTGCCCGGCGCGTCGAGGCCCGAGGCGGGGTCGAGCAGGCGGGCATTGGCGAGCAGGAGGGGGGGCGCGGCCATGCCCCGCTTATGGATCGGCGGCGCGAGTCCCGCCAGACGGGGAACTTGACCAGGGAGATGGTCAGGACGATGTGTCGGGCATGAAGACGGTCAGCGTGCTCGAGGCGAAGACGCATCTCTCCACGCTGCTGGAGCAGGTGCGGCAGGGCGAGGAGGTGGTGATCACCCGCCGCGGCCAGCCCGTGGCGCGGCTGACCGCAATCGCGGCGCCGAAGAAGGAGCGGCAGCCCGGATCCTGGCGCGCTTGGCCGGGCTGGGAGAACTTCGTCTACGACCCGGCGGTCTTCGCGCCGATGACCGAGGAGGAGATGAAGGCGGAAGGCTGGGACGTGTGACCGGCCCGCTGATCGCTGATGCCTGCGCGCTGATCGTATTCTACGCCGAAGGCGGGCGCGGCATGTCGACGGAGGCGCTGGCGGCGATGCGGGACGGCACGGTCGCCGTCTCGGCGATCACGGTCTGGGAGGTCACGCGCAAGGCGCGGCTCGGCAAGCTGCCGGCGATGCCCGATGCGGTGGCCCTGGACTTCACGGCCTATCTTCGCGGCGAGGGCTATCGCCTGCTGGCCCTGACCCCGGAGGCGGCCGAGGCCGCCAACGCCCTGCCGCCGCAGCATGCCGACCCGATGGACCGCATGCTGATCGCGACGGCCCTGGCGGAGGGCGCGACCATCATCACCAGCGACCGCATCTTCGCGGCCTATGGCGTGCCGGTGCTGTGGTGAACCTTCATTCACGCGGGTCGCGGGTGCCGTGCCTTGCATGGAGGGACACCGCAAACCTCGCGAAGAACAGTCCGGAAAGCGCCAGCGCGGCAATGACGGGGGCGAGGTACAGGGGCGTGTCCAGCGAGCTGGCAGGCTTGATGTCGAAAGGCGGTTCGGGCGCAACGAAGACTGCCAGGGTGTCGCCGACGTCAGGTGCCGCCGCAGCACGGCTCCACGACGCGTTGACCTGAAGCTTCGACCATCGGATGACGTAGTTCCCGTCGCGCACAGGGGCGCGAAGCTGCACATGGAACACGAAGCCGCCCCGCACACGTCCGGCATCCTGCACCTGGAGAATTCTGGCGACGCTTGCGTGCCAGGTCCGCGCGATGTGCCAGTCGCGCCAGACCTCCAGCCCGAGCGCGGCTGCGCCGCCGATGAGCAGGAGGGAGGACAATCCGGCAAGGACTGCCACGAACCGAGGAGTGCGGCGCGTGGCCGTCGTCTCGTTGCGACCCGGCGCCGTCACGCGTTGCGCCGCAGATCCCGCGCCAGCACGTCCAGCACCGCCATGCGCACGGCGACGCCCATCTCCACCTGCTCGCCGATCACGGACCGCTCCGGATCGTCGGCGATGGCGCTGTCGATCTCGACGCCGCGGTTCATCGGCCCCGGATGCATGACGATGGAATCCGGCTTCGCATAGGCCAGCTTCTCGCGGTCCAGGCCGAAGAAGCGGAAGAACTCGCGCGAGGAGGGCACGAGCCCGCCCGACATGCGTTCCTTCTGGAGGCGCAGCATCATCACGACATCGGCACCGGCGAGGCCCGTCCGCATGTCGTGATGCACCTCGACGCCGAGCCTCGGGGCTTCCGCCGGGATCAGCGTCGGCGGCCCGACCACGCGCACCCGCGCCCCCATCGTCGTCAGCAGGTGGATGTTGGACCGCGCGACCCGGCTGTGCAGCACATCGCCGCAGATGGCGACGACCAAGCCTTCCAGCCGCCCCTTGTGGCGCCGGATGGTCAGGGCATCGAGCAGCGCCTGGGTGGGGTGTTCATGCGTGCCGTCGCCGGCGTTGATGACGCTGGCCGAGACCTTCTGGCTCAGCAGCGCCGGCGCGCCGGACTGGGCGTGGCGGATGACCAGCAGGTCGCAGTGCATGGCGTTGAGCGTCGATGCCGTGTCGATCAGCGTCTCGCCCTTGTTCACCGAGGAATTGCTGACCGACATGTTGATCACATCGGCGCCGAGCCGCTTGCCGGCCAGCTCGAAGCTGGTGCGGGTGCGCGTGCTGTCCTCGAAGAAGAGGTTGATCAGCGTCCGGCCCTTCAGCAGGTCG
>JAIYAI010000283.1 GCA_027489135.1 Acetobacteraceae bacterium | reverse complement strand
CGCGCGGACGAAACGACGCCGCTGCAGGCGCATGTGCAGGCCAGCCATTTCCGGCTGCCCGCGGACGCCGCGACGCCGGTCATCATGATCGGGCCGGGCACCGGCATCGCGCCCTTCCGCGCCTTCCTGCAGCACCGGGAGGTCATCGGCGCCCAAGGGACGAAGCTTGGCCGGTCCTGGCTGTTCTTCGGCGACCAGCACGCGAAGACCGATTTCCTCTTCGGCCCGGAGATCGAGGCCTGGAAGCAGGCCGGCACCCTCTCCCGCCTCTCGCTGGCCTGGAGCCGCGACGGCGCGAAGAAGGTCTATGTCCAGCACCGCATGGCGGAGGAAGCCGCGGACCTCTGGCGCTGGCTGCAGGACGGCGCGCATGTCTATGTCTGCGGCGACGCGCTGCGCATGGCCAAGGACGTCGACACCGCGCTGCGCGGCATCGCGCAGTCCGAGGGCGGCATGAATGCCGACCAGGCACGCGACTGGATCGTCTCCCTCGCCCGGCAGAAGCGCTACCAGCGGGACGTGTATTGATCATGCATGGGGTCTTGCCGCCGGCGAAGCCCACCCGCACCACCTGCCCCTATTGCGGCGTCGGCTGCGGCGTGCTGGCGACGCCGGACGGGCGCGGCGGCGCGGCCATCGCCGGCGATCCCGCGCATCCCGCCAATGCCGGCCGGCTCTGCAGCAAGGGCACGGCGCTGGGCGAGACGCTCGGCCTCGAGGACCGCCTGCTGCACCCGGAGGTCGGCGGCAAGCGCGCAAGCTGGGACGCGGCGCTGGATGCGGTGGCGGAAGGCTTCCGCCGCGGCGTCGCGCAGCATGGGCCGGAGGGCGTCGCGCTCTACGTCTCCGGCCAGTTGCTGACCGAGGACTACTACGCCGCCAACCGCTTCGCGAAGGGCGTGCTCGGCACCGCCAACATCGACAGCAACTCCCGCCTCTGCATGGCGAGCGCCGTCGCCGCGCATACCCGCGCCTTCGGCGAGGACGTGGTCCCCGGCACCTATGACGACCTGGAACTGGCCGACACCGTCGTGCTGGTGGGATCGAACCTCGCCTGGTGCCACCCCGTGCTGCACCAGCGCGTCATGGCGGCGAAGGCGGCGCGGCCGGCGATGCGCATCGTCGTCGTCGATCCCCGCCGCACCGCCACCTGCGAGGGCGCGGACCTGCACCTGGCGCTGCGCCCCGGCAGCGACGTTGCGCTCTTCGCCGCGCTGCTGGTGCACATCGCGGACCACGGGCTTGCCGTGGACACCCATGCGAACGCCGCCGCCGCGCTGGCAGCCGCGCGTGCCATCGCGCCGGACGCTGCCGCGCTGACCGGCCTCGATCCCGCGGCTCTCGCCGCCTTCTGCGCGCTGTGGTGCGCCAGCCCGCGGACCGTCACGCTGTTCAGCATGGGCGTGAACCAGTCCTCCGCCGGGACGGACAAGGCCAACGCCATCATCAACTGCCACCTGCTCTCGGGCCGCATCGGCCTGCCCGGCGCCGGCCCCTTCAGCATCACCGGCCAGCCCAACGCCATGGGCGGGCGGGAGACGGGGGCGCTGGCGACCATGCTCGCCGGCCATCTCCGCTTCGACGTGGCGGCCGAGCACGCGGCGCTGGCGCAGTTCTGGAACGCGCCCGCCCTGCCGACCGCCCCGGGGTTGAAGGCGACGCAGCTTTTCGCCGCGCTGGGCGAGGGACGTATCGGCGCGCTCTGGGTCATGGCGACCAACCCTGCCGTCTCCCTGCCCGCCGGCAACGCGGTGCGCGAGGCGCTGGCCCGCGCCCCCTTCCTCGTCAGTTCGGAGATCACGCGCCGCTCCGACACCGCAGCCTTCGCCCATGTGCGGCTGCCCGCCCTCGCCTGGGGCGAGAAATCCGGCACCGTCACCAACAGCGAGCGCGTCATCAGCCGCCAGCGCGGCTTCCTGCCCGCGCCGGGGGAGGCACGGCCGGACTGGTGGATCGTGACGCAGGTCGCGCAGCGCCTCGGCGTCGATTTCGGCTGGGACGGGCCAGCGGCGATCTTCCGCGAGCATGCCGCCGTTACCGGCCTCGCCCGCCCCGCCACGCGCCACTTCGACATCTCCGGCCTCGCCGGGATGACCGACGCCGACTACGATGCCTTCACGCCGACGCGTTGGCCCGTGCCCGCCGCCGGCCCGCGCACGGAGCGCTTCTTCGCATCAGGCGGCGGCCGCCTGGTCCCCACCCCCTTCCGCGCCCCGGTCGAGGACGTCTCGGCCGAGTTCCCGCTGCGCCTGCTGACGGGCCGCCTGCGCGACCAGTGGCACACCATGACCCGCACCGGCGCCGTGCCGCGCCTGATGGCGCATCTGCCGGAACCGCTGCTGACCCTGCATCCGGACGACGCCGCGGGCCTAGGCGCCGGCGACCTGGTGGAGGCGACGTCCGACCGCGGCAGCGCCGTCTTCCGCCTCGCGCTCGATCCCGGCCAGGGGCGCGGCACCGCCTTCGCGCCGATGCATTGGACCGCGCAGCTTGCCCCCACCGCGCGCGTCAACACGCTGGTCGCGCCGCATGTCGACCCGGTCAGCTTCCAGCCCGAACTCAAGAACGCCGCCATCCGCGTTGCCCCCTTCGCCGCGGCCTGGCACGCCTTTCTCCTCGCGCCCGAACGCCTGCCCGCGGGCATTGCACGCTTCTGCGCCATCGTCCCGATCGAGGGTGGCTGGCGCCACGAACTCGCCGGCGACGGGCCCGCGGAGAAGGCCTTCGCGCGGCTGCTCGCGGTGCTGGACGCGCCGGGCACGGCCTGGCTGCGCATGGAGGACCCGGCCGCAGGGCTGCATCGCGCCGCGGCGATGCGCGACGGGCGTCTCGCCGGCGCGCTGATCCTCGGTCCCGATGCCGCGCTGCCGCCGCGCGCCTGGCTGTCCGCGCTGATGTCCGCCGACGGGCCGCTGGATGCGGCCGACCGCGCCGCGCTGCTGGCCGGTCAGCGGCCGGATGGCCCGCCGCCCTCGCCGCTGGTCTGCGCCTGCAACAGCGTGACGGCGGCCGCCATCACCGCCTGCGGCGCGCGCGACGTCGCCGGGGTGGGCGAGGCGACGCGCGCAGGCACGGGCTGCGGGTCCTGCCGGCCGGAGATCGCGGCGCTGCTGGCGCGGGAGATGGTGTGATGCGGCATTTTCCCGCCTTCCTCGATCTCTCGGGCCGCACCGTACTCGTGCTTGGCGAGGGTGCGGCGATCGACGCCAAGGCCGCGCTGCTCACAAGCGCCGGCGCCGTGCTGCGCCGCGCGCCGCGCTTCGATCCCGCGCTGCTGGACGGCGTAGCGCTCGCCATCGGCGCCGACGCGCCGGAGGAGGACCTGCGCGCCCTGTCCGCGGAGGCGCAGCGCCGCGGCATCCCGGTGAACATCGTCGACCGGGCGGAGCTGTGTTCCTTCATCACGCCGGCGATCGTCGACCGAGACCCGATCACCGTCGCGATCTCCACGGGCGGCGCCGCGCCGACCCTGGCGCGTATGATCCGCCAGCGGATCGAGACCGTGCTGCCCCCGCGCCTCGGGGCGCTGGCGGCGCTGGCCGGGCGCTTCCAGGCACGCATCCGCCGTGCCCTGCCCGATCTCGCGGCGCGACGGCGCTTCCTCGACGCCGCGCTCGCTGGCCGGCCCGCCGATCTCGCGCTGGCGGGGCGGGAGGCCGAGGCGGAGGCGGCCTTCGCCCAGGCGCTGGAGAGGGCCGAGGCGCCGCGCACCGGATCGGTCTTTCTCGTCGGCGCCGGGCCGGGGGCGGCGGACCTGCTGACCCTGCGGGCGCTGCGCCTGCTCGGCGAGGCCGACGTCATCGTGCATGACCGCCTGGTCTCGGCGGAGGCGCTCGACCTCGCCCGCCGCGACGCGGAGCGGATCTATGTGGGCAAGGCCCGCGCCGACCATTGCCTGCCGCAGGAGGAGATCAACGCCCTGCTCGTCCGCCTCGCGCAGGCGGGCAAGCGCGTGGTGCGCCTCAAGGGCGGCGACCCCTTCATCTTCGGCCGCGGCGGTGAGGAGGCGGCGGCGCTGGCCGAGGCCGGCATCCCCTGCGAGGTCGTGCCCGGCGTCACCGCCGCGCTGGCCTGCGGCGCCGATGCCGGCATCCCGCTGACGCATCGCGATGCCGCGCGGATGGTCACCTTCGCCACGGGGCATACACGGGACGGCAGGCTCGATCTCGACTTCGCGGCGCTGGCGCGCCCGGCGCAGACGCTGGCGGTCTATATGGGCCTCGCCACCCTGCCGGCGCTGCACCAGGGCCTGGTGCAGGCGGGGCTCGATCCCTCCACCCCGGCGGCGATCGTGGAGAATGGTGGCGGCGCGCAGCCGCGGGCGCTCTATGGCACGCTGGCCTCGATCACGGCGGAGGCGCCCGGCTGGGCCAGCCGCCGCCCCGCCCTGGTGATCGTCGGCGAGGTGGTGGCGTTGCGAAGCGGGGTCGAAGCGATCGCCGCGCACGCAATGGCATAGCGATTGCTACACCTCCCCCTGCTGAATTCGGGGGAGACGGCATGACGGCACTCGGCATCGGCGCGCCGCTGCGACGGAAGGAGGATGCCCGCTTCCTGCACGGGCGCGGTCGCTTCGTCGCCGATCTCCGCTTCGCCGACCTGCTGGAGGTCGCCTTCCTGCGCAGCCCCGTCGCGCATGCCCGGCTGAAGGGCATCACCAAGCCCACCGGCGCCGCGGACCGGGTCTTCACCATGGCGGATCTCGACGGCGTCGGGCCGATCCGCGCGCCCTCCGCCCTGCCGGGCTTCCGCGTCTCCGAGCAGCCGCCTTTGGCGCGCGGCAAGGTCCGGCATGTCGGCGAACTCGTGGCCATGTGCGTCGCGCCGAGCCGTGCGCTAGCGGAGGACCTGGCGGAGCAGGTGGTACTGGACCTGGAGGAACTGCCCGCAGTGGCGGAAATGACCACCGCCGCCGACGGCCCGCGGCTGCACGAGCACTGGCCCGACAATGTGGTGCTGACGACGCAGGTCACGGACGACCTCTCCGACCTCCGCGCCACCGCGCCCATCAAGGTCACGCGCCGCCTGCGTACGGCGCGACAGCACATGGCGCCGCTGGAAGGCCGCGGCGTGGTGGCGCGCTGGGATGCACGGCTGGGACAGCTGGAAATCCACACAGCGACGCAGATGCCGCACATCAACCGCAGCGGGCTGGCGGAATGCCTCGGCCTCGACGAGGGCCAGGTGCGCGTCATCTCGCCCGATGTCGGCGGCGGCTTCGGCTACAAGGGCATCCTGCTGCCGGAGGAGATCGCGCTGGGCTGGCTGGCGATGCGGCTGGACGGGCGCCCGGTGCGCTGGATCGAGGACCGCTTCGAACAGCTCAGCGCCAACGCGAATTGCCGGGAGCACTGGTACGACATCACCGCCTATGCGGATGCCGATGGCACGATTCTCGGCGTCGAGTGCGACGCCATCGTCGATAGCGGGGCCTATTCCTCCTACCCCTTCTCGGCCTGTCTCGAAGCAGCGCAGATCGCCTCCATCCTGCCCGGCCCCTACCGCTTCATGCGCTTCCACTGCCACACCCGCAGCATGGCGACGAACAAGCCACCGATCCTGCCTTATCGCGGCGTGGCGCGCACCGGCGTCTGCTTCGCCATGGAAGTGATGCTGGACCATGTCGCGCGCGCGGCGGGGATCGACGCGGTGACGGCGCGGCTGCGCAACCTGGTGCAGCCCGGAGAGATGCCCTTCACCAACGTGACGAAGAAGTGGTTCGACAGCGGCGACTATCCGCGCGCGGTGACCCTGGCGGCCGAGCGCATCGGCGCCGTGGATTTCCCGGCCCGCAAGGCGGCCGCGCTGGCGGCAGGGCGGCGCCTCGGCCTCGGCTTCGCGGTGTTCTGCGAGCAGGGGGCGCACGGCACCTCCGTCTATCACGGCTGGGGCATCCCCATGGTGCCGGGGCATGAGCAGTACCAGGCGCGGCTTTCCCCGGACGGCGTGCTGGAACTGCGCATCGGCGCGCATAGCCATGGCCAGGGGATGGAGACCGTGATGGCGCAGGTCGCGCACAGCGCCCTCGGCATCCATCCCCACAAGGTGCGCCTCGTGCATGG
>JAIYAI010000621.1 GCA_027489135.1 Acetobacteraceae bacterium | reverse complement strand
CATCTGGGAATAGCGCAGGTTGGTCTCCGTATAGGTGCGGGCGATGCCGTAGCTGATCGCCTCCTCCTCGTTGCCCTCGACCCAGACGCGCTGGCCCTTCTTGCCGGTGACGATCGCGGTGCCGGTATCCTGGCACATCGGCAGCACGCCGCCGGCGGCGATGTTGGCGTTCTTCAGCAGGTCCAGCGCGACGAAGCGGTCGTTCGCCGACGCCTCCGGGTCCTTCAGGATATTGGCCAGCTGCTGCAGGTGGCCCGGGCGCAGCAGGTGGGAGACGTCCTTGCAGGCCTGGAAGGCCAGTTCCTCCAGCGCCTTGGGCGCGACCTTCAGCACCGTCTTGCCCTCGACCTGGATGGTCGAGACGCCGCCGATCGGTAGCTTGCGATAGGGGGTCTTGTCCTCGCCCAGCGGGAACATCGGGCTGTAGAGGAAGCCCTCGGGACGGGCGGGCGCGGTGCTGGCGGTGTCGAGCGGCGGGGTCACGGCAAGGGCCTCCGCCCCGGGCCGAGGACAGGGGGCGCCGGGGTCCCCCGCCGCTTACTCCAAGGACAGGGCGCCGCCAACCGCGGCGCGCGTCTATGCCTTGGGCGGCGCCTTGCGGCGGAAGGCGTCCAGGCTCAGCACCTGGCCCTGCTGCGGCTCCGCCGGCGTCTCGGGGGGGGGCTCCGGCGCCTTGGCCGCCTCCGGCTCCGGCAGCCCGACCGCATCCGTCGGTTCCTCGGCCTGGAAACGCAGGCCGAACTGCACATGCGGATCGACGAAGGCGGTCACCGCAGCCAGCGGGATCACCAGCGTGGAGGCAACGCCGCCGAAGGACAGCCCGACCGAGAAGACGCGCGCCGCATGGTCCACGCGCAGGTCCCAGAACTGGTGCTGGAGGACGATGGTCATCTCCTGCGGGAAGCGCGCCTTCAGGTGACCCGGGATGGTCACGCCGGGAAGATCCGTGCGGAAGGTGATGTAGAAATGGTGCTCGCCCGGCAGGCCATCGCGCGCGACGTAGTCGAGCGCATCCAGCAGGACCGAGCGCAGCGCGGCTTCGGTCCAGCGGTCGTAGGGCAGCAGGCTGTCTGGCTGGTTGGGGGTCTCGGTCGTCATCACGCCACCGTTTCGCGGCAACTTAGGCGCGGTCGCCGGGAGCCGAAAGGGGGAGGGGTGGCAGGAAGCGGTGCGCGCGCACCCCTGTGCCATCGTCCCGTCGCGTGGTGGAATGCACGCCAGCGCCCTTCCGCCACAGGTCCCCATGCCCTTGCCCCTGTCCTCTCGCCAATTGATGCGGCCTGCCCGCTGATGCCCGCCACCCGCCTGCTCGACACGGTCGAGAGCGACCCGATCCTCCCCGAAGCCGCGGATGTCGTCGTCATCGGCGCCGGCATGATCGGCGTCGCCGCCGCCTGGCACCTCGGCCGCGCCGGGCATTCCGTGGCGCTGCTGGAGAAGGGCGTCGTCGCCGGGGAGCAGTCCAGCCGCAACTGGGGCTGGTGCCGCCTGCTCAACCGCGATGAGCGGGAGATCCCGCTCATGCAGCACAGCCAGGCGCTGTGGGACCGGCTGCCGGCCGAGATCGGCGCCGAGATGGGCTTCCGCCGCGCCGGCCTGGTCTATGTGACCAAGGACCCGAAGGAACTGGCCGAGTGGCAGGCCTGGCTCGACATGGCCGCGCCCTACCAGGTGCAGATGCGCATGATCGGGCCGGAGGAGGCGAAGCGCCTCACCCCCGGCAACGAGCAGGACTGGGTCGGCGGTGTCGTGTCCCCGCAGGATGGCCGGGCGGAGCCCGCGATGGCGGCGCCGGCGCTCGCCCGGGCGTCGCGGGCGATGGCAGGCGTGACCATCCACCAGACCTGCGCGGTGCGCGGCCTCGACACCACGGGCGGGCGGATCAGCGGCGTCTTCACGGAGAAGGGGCGCATCCGCACCGGGGCCGTGATCCTGGCGGGCGGTGCCTGGACCTCGATGTTCCTGCGCCGGCACGGCCTCGACATGCCGCAATCCTCCGTGCACTCGACGGTCTTCGCCACGACGCCGGCGAAGCAGGTCTCGCCCGGGCCGCTGCGCACGCCGGAGTTCATCCTGACGCCGCTGCTCGACGGCGGGTACCTGGTGGCGGCCAAGGCGCGGGGCCGGCTGGAACTGACGCCGGCCGGCATCCGCTACGCCCGCCAGTTCCTGCCGAGCCTCCGCAAGAACTGGAAGCTGGTGCAGCTCCGCTTCGGCCGCTCCTTCTTCGAGGGGCCGGACGCCTGGCATGGCCGCTGGTCCTTCGACCGGCCGACGGTGTTCGAGCGCATGCGCGTGCTCGATCCTGCGCCGCGGACGGAGATCGTCGGGCCCGCGCTGGCCGAGATCGTCGCCGCCTATCCGGAGATGGCCGGCATCGCGGCGGCGCGGGTCTGGGCGGGCTGGATCGATTCCACGCCGGATGCCGTGCCGGTGATCTCGACGGTCGAAGCCTTGCCGGGCCTCGTGGTCGCCGCCGGCTTCAGCGGCCATGGCTTCGGCATCGGGCCGGGGGCGGGGCGGTTGGCGGCGGACCTTGCCAGTGGCGCGCCGCCGGTGGTGGACCCCGCGCCCTTCACGCTGGCGCGTTTCTTCGACGGGCGGCCGCTGGCGCCGCCGCAGGGAATCTGAGCCGTCGACATGAGGGAAAAGTGGGGGGCTTCTGTTGCCCGGCGCCCCCCGAGCCGCGCTTACCTGTTAGGCAGCGAGTGCGACAGCCTCGCGGCTGTTATCGTTCGCACTTAGGATGTAGCCCGATAACGGCGGTACAATGCCGGGCAAAAGCGTTTCCTTTACCACGCGCGTCGAGCCTGTTTCGCCCCCATGCAAACCGCCACGATACCGGCGGAAGGATTGGTGGAGGCGCCGGGCACTGCCCCCGGGTCCGCAACGCTTATTCCGAAACGTGTTTATCACCATAGCCGCAAGCGGCAGAGCCTATGTAGGACGCCGCCTGCGGGAATTCCAGCGCTCCGTCAGCCCTCGCGCTTCAGCCCGCGCTCGACCACCCGGGCGAAGAGCGCCGATCCGAAGGGGATCGCCTCGTCGTTGAACTGGTAGCGCGGGTTGTGCGGCATCGCCCCCTCGCCGTTGCCGACATGCACATAGGCGCCGGGTACCTTCTCCATCATGAAGGAGAAATCCTCGGACCCCATGCCGGGCGGCGTGTCGCGGACGATGTTCTCCTCGCCCACCAGGTCGGCCATGGCAGCGGCGAAGTCGTCGGCCTGCTCGGCCTGGTTCACGGTGGGGGCGAAGATCAGCCGGTAGTCGAGGCTCGCCGTCGCGCCGAAGCCGGCGGCCACGCCCTCCGCCACGCGCTTCAGCCCCGTTTCGATCTGGCCGCTGACCTCGCGGGAGAAGAAGCGCGCGGTGCCGGAGATCACCGCCGTCTCCGGGATCACGTTGTAGGCATCGCCGCCCACCACCTTGGTCACGCTGATCACCGCCTGGTCGCGCGGCGAGAGGTTGCGGGAGACGATGGACTGCAGCGCCGCGGTGATGTGGCAGGACGCCAGCACGGGGTCGATGCTGGTCTCCGGCCGCGCGCCATGGGCGCCCTTGCCGTTCACCGTGATGTCGAAGAAGGCGCCGCCGGCCGCGGTTGGGCCGCTGCGCACGGAATACTTGCCCACCGGCAGGCCGGGGCGGTTGTGCATCGCGTAGATGGCGTCGCAGGGGAAGCGCTCGAACAGCCGGTCCTCGAGCATCGCCAGGGCGCCGCCGCAGCCCTCCTCGCCGGGCTGGAAGATGAAGTGGACGATGCCGTCGAAATTCTTCGTCTCCGCCAGGTATTTCGCCGCGCCGAGCAGCATGGTGGTGTGGCCGTCATGGCCGCAGGCGTGCATCTTGCCGGGGTG
>JAIYAI010000613.1 GCA_027489135.1 Acetobacteraceae bacterium | reverse complement strand
GCACCGTCGACGCACTTTGGCAGGCCCTAGGCACCATCGCCGCGCAACTCCAGTCCACGCAGTGCCAAAGCTACTTCAGAAACTCCGGCTATTCCCAGTCAGCGTGAAAACGCTCTAGGGCGGCGTTGGCCCTGCGATCGCCACGATTCCCACCGAGGTCGTCGGATAGCCCTGCAGCGCGAGCCGCAGATGCGGCGCCTCGTGAAGCGGACCCAGGCTCCAGGCATGGTACGGATAGGGTGGCATGTCGATGAAGCGGTCGAAGACGTCCGCCGACCCAGCCGCCTCGTCGAGCGGCAGCATGCGGTGCCCGGCCGCGGCAAGGCGCTGCGCAAGCGCCTCCAGATGGCGGCGCTGATAGAGCACCGTCGGCCCCGTCTCCGGTGTGCCGCCGGCGGCATCGAGGTTGTATTCCGTCGTGTGCACCGCGACTCCGCCAGGCTTCAGGCAGCGCATCGCCGCGGTGACGAAGGCAAGCCCGGCCTCGAGCGAGCCGAGATGCTCGAAGGCGCAGATCGACCAGACGAAGTCGAACTCCCCGCGCGCCAGATCCGTCGGGATCGCGGTCATGTCCGCGGCCCGATGCTCGACCAGGCGGGCGAAGGCATCCTCGGTGACGAGATGCGCCTGGAAGAGCGGGTCCGCAGCCGCGGCGTGCTGGTCCGTCTCCACCCAGCCGCGCGCACGCTTGTCGCCGGCATCGAGATCGGTCGCCACCACGCCGACGCCCCGCCCGGCCAGGAAGGAGGGCAGGTGCTCTCGCCCGACGGCGAAGCCGAGCCCGCGCCGCCCGGGTTCCAGCGCCCCTGCCTCCCACAGCACCTGGACGACGAACGCGTCCTCCCAGACCTTGCGGTGGTAGATCGGCGCCATCCGCAACTGCCCGCACCAGTGGTGGAGCCAATCATGTTCGATATCGGCCTGGCGGCAGACACGGCTGGTCAGGGCCATGCGCACCGGGTCGGGCGGCAGGGGGGCGCGGGCGCCCGCATGGCCTTCGAGGTAGCGGAGCCGCGCCAGTTCGCTCGCCAGCACTTTCACGTCCCAGCGCAGCAACGCCGCCTCCCGCAGCGCTGCGGCACCGGTGGGGATGGCGGGGACGGGCGGTGCCGGTGCCTTGGCCTTGCGGCGGCGAAAAAAGCCTCTCACCCGTCCAGCCGGATGCCGAGCTCGCGGATCAGCGGCCGCCACTCCGCGTTCTCGCGCTTGACGAAGGCGTCGAACTCGGCGGCGGACCAGGGCGCGCTCTCGATGCCGAGCGCCTTGAAGCGGTCCTGCACATCCTGCCCGCCGACGCCAGCGACCAGCGCTTCGTGCAGCTTCGCGACGATCGGCGCCGGCACCGCGGCCTGCACGCTCATCCCCTGCCAGCCATAGGCGATGGCGGTCGGGAAGCCGAGCTCCTTCAGCGTCGGGACCGCGGGGGCGACGGGGCTGCGTGCGTCGGAGAAGACGCAGAGGGCGCGGACCCGGTTGTCGCGGATGAAGGGGATGCCGGTCGCGCAGTCGATGCAGACCATGTCGACATTGCCGGCAAGGAGGTCCTGCATCGCCGCCGGGCCGCCGCGATAGGGGACATGCGTCGCTTCCAGCCCGGTGCGGCGCTTGACCATCTCCATCGCCAGGTGGTGCGGGGAGGCGACGGCGGGCGAGCCGTAATTCGGCGCCTTCTGCTTGGACGCCGCGACGAGCCCCGCGAAGTCCCGCACCGGGTTGTCCGGCCGCACCCCGATGAACAGCGGGAAGCGTCCGATGAAGCCGACGCCGGTGAAGTCGCGGTCCGGGTCGTAGGGCAGGCGGGCGTAGAGCGCCGGGTTGTAGACCAGGATGCCGTTGTCCACGTGCATCAGGGTGTAGCCATCGGCCGGCGCGCGGGCCGCGGCCTCGCTGGCCACCACCGCGCCGCCGCCGGGCCGGTTCTCGACCACCACGGGCTGGCCGAGCTTCGTCGCCATGGTGATGCCGATCAGCCGTGCGAAGGCATCCGAGGCGCCGCCCGGCGGATAGCCGACGATCCAGCGCAGCGGGCGGTCCGGGAAGCCACCCTGGGCCCGTGCCGGGCCCGCCGCCAATGCCAGGGCCGCCGCCCCGCCGATCACTCCACGCCGTCCCAGCATCGCCGCACCCCCGGTGGTCATTGCGGCGGCACTATAGGGGGAGGGCGGCCGTCCTTCACCCCCGCCCGTCGGTAAAGGCCGCCTTGGCAGCGATCATCGCGTCGATCTCGGCGGCGGAGTAGCCGGCCTCGGCCAGTACCTCGCGCGTATGCTGACCCAGGCGCGGGGCGAGGGTGTCCTCGGGCGGCGGGGTCTCCGACCAGGTGCTGGGCTCCCGCATCATGCGCAGGCGTCCCTCGGACGGGTGCTCGACGAAGCGGAAGAAGCCGCGGTCCGCGAGGTGCGGGTCCTCCAGCACCGTCTCCAGCGTGTGCGGCACCATGTGCGGCACGTCGAGCTTGGGCAGGAGTTCGAGCCATTCCGCGAGGTCGCGGCGCCCGACCTCCTCCCCCACCATATCGTACAGCGCGTCGATATTGGCGGTGCGCGCGGCGATGTCGGCGAAGCGCGGATCCGTGCGCAGCATCTCCGCCTTGCCCATGGCCTCGAAGAAGCGGCGCCACTGGCCGTCATTGTAGGGCAGCACGGCAATCACCTGGCCGTCCCGCGTCCTGTAGGGGCGGCGGGAGCGGGAGAGGGTGCGCGGATAGCCGGGCGGCGCCAGCGGCGGGTCGAAGGTCGCGCCCTGCATGTGCTCGGCGAGGACGAACTGCACCATGGTCTCGAACATCGGCACTTCGATGAACTGGCCGACGCCCTGACGCGCGGCGGCGAGCAGCCCCGCCAGCAGCGCATTGGCCGCTGCCGAGCCCACGGTGCGGTCGATCGCCGCCATCGGGATGAAGCGCGGCTCCCCGGTGCTGCGCGCGAGCAGCATCGGGATGCCCGAGGCCGCCTGGATCAGGTCGTCATAGGCGGGCCTGCCGGCATAGCGTCCGCCGCTGCCGTATCCGACCATGGAGAGGTAGACGATCTTCGGGTTCACCGCGCGCACGGCCTCGTAGCCGAGGCCGAGCCGATCGAGCGCCGCGGGGCGGATGTTGGAGGCGAAGGCATCCGCGGTCTTCGCCAGGCGCAGGATGGCATCGCGCGCCGCCGCCTGCTTGAGGTCCAGCGCGATGGCGCGCTTGCCGCGGGTATTGTGCTGGAAGCTGCCGCCCATGCCGCGGTTGCGGGCCTTGCCGCCGGTGTAGCGGCTGCTGTCGCCCTCCGGCGCCTCCACCTTGATGACGTCGGCGCCGAGATCGGCGCAGATGCGGGTGCACCAGGGCCCCATCTGCACGGTGGTGAGGTCGAGGATGCGGATCCCGGCAAGCGCGCCAGCCATCGGACGAAATTCCCCCGTCGTCGTTGCGGCGGATGCTATCCCCCGCGCCGCCGCGCGTCACTCTGCCGCGGCGGCGAAGCGCCGATTGGTGGGGCGCGGCAGGCCGTAATGGCCGCGCAGCGTCGTCGCCGTGTATTCGGTGCGGAACAGGCCGCGCTTCTGCAGGATGGGCACGACCTGATCGACGAAGGCATCGAGCATCGCCGGCAGCACCGGCGGCATCAGGTTGAAGCCGTCCGCCGCGCCGGTGGCGAACCAGTCCGCCATCAGGTCGGCGACCTGCTCCGGCGTGCCGGCCATGGTGAAATGGCCGCGCGCCCCGGCGAGCTTCTGCAGCAATTGCCGCAAGGTCGGGGCTTCGCGCGCCACCATGCCGGTGATCACCTCGGTCCGGCTGCGTGCGGCCTGGACGGAGGCGGGGGGCGGGAAGTCGTCCACAGTCAGCGGCCGGTCGAGCGGCAGGTGGGAGAAGTCGTGGCCGCCGAACCGGCCCGAGAGGCGGGCGCGCCCGGTCTCGGGATCGGCCAGTTCGTTCAGTTCGCGTGCAAGGCGTTGCGCCTCGGCCTCGGTGCCGCCGATCACGGCGGAGAGGCCCGGCAGCACCAGCACATGGTCCGGGCTGCGGCCCTCCTGCACGACCAGCGCCTTCAGGTCGCGGTAGAAGGCCAGCGCGGTCGCCTTCTCGAGATGCGCGGTGAAGACCGCTTCCGCCCAGCGCGCGGCAAAGCGCTTGCCAGTGTCGGAGGACCCAGCCTGCACCAGCACGGGCCAGCCCTGCGGCGGGCGCGGCACGTTCAGCGGACCCGCCACCCGATACTGCGCGCCGGCATGGTTCAGCGCCGTGATGCGGCGCGGATCGGCGAAGCGGCCCGCAGCCTGGTCATCCAGCAGCGCGTCGTCGGCCCAGGAATCCCAGAGGCCGGTCGCCACCCGCATGAACTCCTCGGCTCCGGCATAGCGATCCTCATGCGCGGGCTGCGCGTCGCGGCCGAAATTGCGTTCTGCGCCCGGTGACCAGGTGGTGACGATGTTCCACCCCGCGCGGCCCGCGCTGATGTGATCGATCGAGGCGAATTGCCGCGCGAGGTTGAACGGCTCCATGTAGGTCGTCGAGGCGGTGGCGATCAGCCCGATGTGCTCCGTCGCGCCGGCGAGCGACGTCAGCAGCGTGATCGGCTCGAGCCCGCCGGCGAGGTTGCTCGCCGAGCCTTCGCCGATGCCGAGGGTGAGCACGTCGGCGAGGAAGACGCTGTCGAAGAGCCCGCGCTCCGCCGTTCGCGCCAGGGATGCGTAGTAGCCGGGATCGGTGACGGGGCGTCGGCTGGCGAGAGGATGCCGCCAGGCGGCCTCATGATGGCCGCGGCCGAGCATGAAGAGGTTGAGGTGCAGCATCCGGGACATCGCATGGCCCTCCCATGAGGATGCTACTCGCGCTGCAAAGGTTTGACAGCCCCGAGGGCGCGGCGCAGTCTTAACGAAAATACAGAGACGGGAGGAAGCGATGACCGATACCGGTCGGCGCCTGGACAGGCGTGGCTTCGTTGGGCTCACCGCGGGCGGCCTGCTGCTGCCCGGCCTCGTCAGGGCGCAGGGCATCGCGCCGGCCACCGAGATCTCGGCGCATGAGCGCAGCCTCTACGACGCCGCGAAGAAGGCGAATGAGAGCGCGACCTGGTATGTCAGCCACTACACCAGCGAGACCGCCGAGCAGATCGGCCGCGCCTTCGAGGCGACCTATCCCGGCATCAAGGCGAATGTCGTCCGCACCACGGCGCAGGTCGCCTACCAGCGCCTGACGCAGGACATGCGCGCCCGGGTGCGCAACTGCGATGTCTTCAGCTCGACCGATATCGGCCAGTACACGACGCTGAAGACCGACGGGCAGCTGGAGAAGTATCAGCCGCAGAACCTGCGCTTCCTGTTCGAGACCTTCCAGAAGGCATCCGACCCCGACCATTTCTACTGGGTCACCTCGGCCGGCACGGTGCTGATCAACTACAACACGCGGCACGTCTCGGCCGCCGATGCGCCGAAGAAGTGGACCGACCTGCTCGACCCGAAGTGGCGCAACCGCATTGCCGTCGGCCACCCGAGCTTCTCCGGCTATGTCGGCAACTGGGTCGTGGCGATGCGGCTCGCCTATGGCTGGGACTTCTTCAAGGCGCTGGAGAAGAACAAGCCGCAGATCGGTCGGTCCATCAACGACACCGTCACCATGCTGAACAGCGGCGAACGCTGGGTCGGCGCCGGCCCGGGCGCCACCACGCAGAACAGCGCGAGCAAGGGCAACCCGCTGGCGATCGTCTACCCCGAGGACGGGACGCTGCTGATGATCGCCACCACCGGGATCATGAAGAGCACGCGCAACCCGAACGCGGCACGGCTCTTCGTCGAGTTCCTGATGGGCAAGCGCACCAACGAGATCCACGCGGCGAATTTCACCGACACGACGCGCCCCGACGTGCCGCCCTATCCCGGGGCCAAGGATCTCGCCACGGTGAAGCTGCTGCGGCCGACGGATGCCGAGATCGAGAAGGGCATCCCGGAGATCCGCGAGCTCTGGCGCGACACCTTCGGGGTCTGACGCGATGAGCACCACCACCGTCGACCGCGCGGCAACGCCGGTCGCTGTCCCGCGCAGGGCCTCCATGCTCCGCCGGCTCAGCGTGATCGAGCCGGCGACGCTGCTCTGGCTGCTGCTGGTGGGCGCGCTGGTGGTGCTGGTCGCGTGGCCCGTGGCGGAACTGCTGGTCGCCAGCTTCACCGCGCCGCGCACCGGCGCCTGGACCCTGTCCAACTACGCCGCCGCCTATGGCCGCGCGCGCTATGTCGAGGCGCTGTTCAACTCGCTCTACCTGGGCGCGGCGAGTGCGGCGATCTGCGCTGTCCTGGCCGTACCGATGGCCTGGGCCTGCTCGCGCACCGACATGCCGGGGCGGGGCTTCGCCTGGTTCACCGTGCTCGCCGCCTTCATCATCCCACCCTATCTCGGCGCGGTGGGCTGGATCCTGCTGGCTGGGCCGAATTCCGGCTGGATCAACCAGGCCTGGGTCTGGCTGACCGGGGCCGAGGAAAGCCTGGTCAACGTCTATACCTTCTGGGGCATGGCGATCGTCATCGCGCTGCACTCCTACCCCTTCATCTTCATCTTCACGAAGTCGGCGCTGGATCTGGTCAACTCCGAGATGGAGGATGCGGCGAACATCCTCGGCGCCGGCACCTGGACGACGACGCTGAAGATCACCCTGCCGCTGGTCTGGCCGACCATCCTGGCGGGAATCATCCTGGTCTTCCTGGAGACCATCGCGCTGTTCGGCACGCCGGCGATCATCGGCATCCCGGCCCGCATCAACGTGGTCACCACCCAGCTCTGGCAGTTCTTCGAGCATCCGGTGCGGGCCGAGGTCGCCGCCGCCTATTCCATGCCGCTGCTGCTGATCACGGCGGGGCTGATCGGGCTGCAGAAGCTCATGCTCAATCGCAAGGGCTATGTCTCGCAGACCGGCAAGGGCGGCGAGCGGCGGATGATCAAGCTCGGCCCCTGGCGCTGGGTGCTGCTGGCCTGGTGCGGCTTCGTCTGCCTGCTGTCGGTCGCCGCACCCATGGTGGCGCTGGTGCAGGCCAGCTTCTCCCGCGCCTGGGGGCGGGGCTTCTCGCTCGACAACCTGACGATCAAGAATTACCGCTACCTGCTGTTCGAGCATGACGGCGCGGCGCTGGCGGTGGTGAACACCTTCGTCTTCTCCGCCGCCGCGGCGACGCTGGCGATCTTCATCGCGCTGGCCATTGCCTATGTGGTCAAGCGCAAGCTGCTGCCGATGGGGGGCGCTCTGGCCTTCCTCTGCATGGCGCCCTTCGTCATCCCCGGCATCGTCATGGCGATCGGCTTCTACGCCGCCTATGCCGGCCCGCCGCTGACGCTCTACGGCACGGCGGCAATGATGATCCTGGCCTTCACCGCGCGCTTCCTGCCCATCGCCTATGCCAACGGCTCGGCCGGTGTGCAGATGATCCATCCGGAGATGGAGGAGGCGGTGCGCATCCTGGGCGGCGGCCGGCTGACCGCGGTGAAGTCCGTCGTGATCCCGCTGCTGAAGAAGGCGCTGCTCGGCGGCTGGCTGCTGGTCTTCATCCTGGCGACGCGGGAACTGTCCGCCGCCATCTTCCTGGTGGGGCCGGAGACGCGGACGATCAGCGTGCTGCTCTACGACCTCAGCGAGGAGGGCAATCTCGAAGTCCTCTCCGCGCTGGGAGGCATCCTGCTGGTCATCACCCTGGTCTTCGTCGGCACCGGGATGAAGCTGATCGGCCGCGACTTCATGCTGCGCCGGGGGGGCGAATAGCGCCGTGTCCAAGCTTGTCCTGCGCAACCTCTCGCGCCGCTTCGGCAGCTTCACCGCCGTCGACGCGATCGACCTGACGCTGCAGGAGGGGGAGTTCGTCTCCCTCCTCGGCCCCTCCGGCTGCGGCAAGACCACGACGCTCCGCATGATCGCGGGTTTCATCCCGCCGACGGGCGGGACGATCGAGAGCGACGGCGTCGCCCTCTCCTCGCCCGACGCCGTCACGCCACCCGAGCGTCGCGGCATGTCGATGATCTTCCAGAGCTACGCCATCTGGCCGAACATGACGGTCGCCGAGAATGTCGGCTTCGGCCTGAAGCTTCGGAAGCTGCCGTCCGAGGAGGTCCACCGCCGCACCGGCGAGATCCTGGAAATCGTCCAGATGGGCCATCTTGCCGGCCGCTACCCGGCGGAACTCTCGGGCGGCCAGCAGCAGCGCGTGGCGCTGGCCCGCGCCATCGTCGTGAAGCCGAGCGTGCTTCTTCTCGACGAGCCGCTGTCGAATCTCGACGCCAACCTGCGCGAGGAGATGCGCTTCGAGATCCGCCGCCTGCATGACGAGTTCCGCATCACCACGGTCTACGTCACGCATGACCAGGCCGAGGCCATGGTGACCTCCGACCGCATCGCCGTGATGAATGCCGGGAAGATCGAGCAGGTGGACGCACCCTTTGCGCTCTACAATCGGCCCCGCACGCGCTTCGTCGCCGGCTTCATCGGGCGGACCAACTTCCTCGAGGCGCGGGTGCATGGCGGGCAGCTCGACCTCGGCGGCTTCGCGCTGCCGGCCGGCGTGCTGAACGGGCACACGCCCGCGGCGGGGCAATCCGTGCTGCTCTCCGTCCGGCCGCAGAGCATCGCCCTGGCACGCGAGCCGGGCGGCGACGCGCTCTCGGTGCCGGCGCGCATCGTGGAGGGTGCCTATCTCGGCGAGCACTGGGACTACCTGGTCGCGCCGGAAGGGGCGGGGGAGACGAAGCTTCGCGTCACCACGCTGCCGAGCCAGCGGCACCAGCCCGGGGAGCAGGTCTGGCTCCGCTTCGATCCCGACCAGATGGTGCCGATCGCCTGATCACGGCGCTCTTGACCCAGGCAGTCCCGCAGGCGTACCCACGCGGCGGGCCACGCCCCCCCACCGGGGCGCAACTGCTTCTGGAAGGGAGCATGCCATCATGGCAACCGCCAAGCCGGCCACGCGTCCGGCAAACCCCCAATTCTCCTCTGGCCCCTGCGCCAAGCGTCCGGGCTGGACGATCGAGGCGCTGTCCGGCGCCCTGACCGGCCGCAGCCATCGCGCCGCGCAGCCCAAGGCGCGCCTCGCTGCCGTCATCGAGAAGTCCAAGGCCGTGCTCGGCATGCCGGCCGACTGGCGCCTCGGTATCGTCCCCGCTTCCGACACCGGCGCGGTCGAGATGGCGCTCTGGTCCATGCTCGGTGCCCGCGGCGTCGACATCCTCGCCTGGGAGAGCTTCTCCAAGGACTGGGCGACGGATGTCACCAAGCAGTTGAAGCTGCAGGATGCGCGCGTCGTCAGCGCGCCCTACGGCAAGTTGCCCGACCTCAAGGCCGTCGACTGGACGCGCGACGTCGTCTTCGTCTGGAACGGCACGACCAGCGGCGTCCGCGTCCCGAACGGCGACTGGATTCCCGCCGACCGCGAGGGCCTGTCGATCTGCGACGCGACCAGCGCGGCCTTCGCCATGGACCTGCCCTGGGACAAGCTCGATGTGGTGACCTGGTCCTGGCAGAAGGTGCTGGGCGGCGAGGCGGCGCATGGCATGCTGGCGCTGTCGCCGCGCGCCGTTGCCCGCCTCGAATCCTACAAGCCCGCCTGGCCCATGCCGAAGATCTTCCGCATGACCAAGGACGGCAAGCTGAACGAGGGCATCTTCAAGGGCGAGACCATCAACACGCCGTCGATGGTTGCCGTCGAGGACGCGCTGGATGGCCTGAGCTGGGCCGAGGGTGTGGGTGGCCTGAAGGGGCTGATCGGGCGGTCGGAGGCGAACCTCGCAGCCATTGCCGCGTGGGTGGCAAAGACGCCCTGGGTGGATTTCCTGGCCCAGGATGCAGCGACGCGGTCCTGCACCTCGATCTGCCTGACCATCGTCGCGCCCTGGTTCACGGCGCTGTCCGCCGACAGCCAGGCGGCGGCGGCCAAGAAACTGGCCTCCATCCTGGAGAAGGAGGGCGCGGCCCTCGACGCCGGCGCCTACCGCGACGCTCCTCCGGGCCTGCGGATCTGGGGCGGCGCGACGGTCGAGACCGCCGACATCCAGGCGCTGCTGCCCTGGATCGACTGGGCCTTCGCCCAGGTCGAGGCCGAGTTCACCGCCGCCAAGGCCGCGGAGTAAGCGCCATGCCCAAGGTCCTCATCTCCGACAAGCTCTCCCCCGCGGCCATCGAGATCTTCAAGCGCCGCGGCATCGAGGTGGAGTTCCGCCCCGGCCTGTCGCCCGCCGAGGTGCGCGCCATCATCGCGCCCTTCGACGGCCTCGCCGTGCGCAGCGCCACCAAGGTGACGCGCGAACTGATGGAAGCCGCGCCGAACCTGAAGGTGGTCGGCCGCGCCGGCATCGGCGTCGACAACGTGGACGTCACCAGCGCCACGGCGCGCGGCGTCGTGGTGATGAACACGCCCTACGGCAACGCCATCACCACGGCCGAGCACGCCATCGCCATGATGTTCGCGCTGGCCCGGCAGCTCCCCGATGCCAGCACCAGCACCAAGGCGGGCAAGTGGGAGAAGAACCGCTTCATGGGCGTCGAGCTCTTCGGCAAGACGCTCGGCCTGATCGGCTGCGGCAACATCGGCTCCATCGTCGCCGACCGCGCCATCGGGCTGAAGATGAAGGTCGTCGCCTTCGATCCCTTCCTGTCGGAGACACGCGCCATCGAGATCGGCGTCGAGAAGGTCGACCTCAACACCCTGCTCGAACGCGCCGACATCATCACCCTGCACACGCCGCTGACCGAGCAGACGCGCAACATCATCAGCCGCGAGAACATCGCGCGCATGAAGAAGGGCGCGCGGCTGATCAACTGCGCCCGCGGTGGCCTGGTGGACGAGGCGGCTCTGCATGACGCGCTGAAGGTCGGCCACCTCGCCGGCGCCGCCCTCGACGTCTTCGAGACGGAGCCGGCGACGGAGAGCCCGCTCTTCGGCCTCGAGAACGTCGTCTGCACCCCGCATCTGGGTGCCGCCACGGCGGAGGCGCAGGAGAACGTCGCCCTGCAGATCGCCGACCAGATGGCCGACTACCTTCTGACCGGCGCCGTCGCCAACGCCATCAACTCCCCCTCCGTCACCTCGGAGGAGGCGCCGCGCCTCAAGCCCTACATGGCCCTGGCGCAGCTTCTCGGCAGCCTGGCCGGGCAGCTGACGGCGATGCAGTCCGGCGCGCTCACCGCCATCCGCGTCGAGTACGAGGGCGCAGCGGCGGAGCTTAACCGCCGCCCGCTGACCGCCGCCGCGCTGGCAGGCACGCTCGCGCCCCTGCTCGGCGCGGTGAACATGGTCAATGCGCCGGTGGTGGCGAAGGAACGCGGCATTGCGGTAGCCGAGACGGTGCTCGAGCGCCGCGGCGACTACCACACCCTGGTGCGCGTCACGGTCGAGAGCAACGGCCAGCAACGCTCCGTCGCCGGCACGCTGGTGGGCGAGAACAAGCCGCGCCTCGTCGAGATCAAGGGCATCGCGGTCGAGGCCGATTTCGCGCCGCACATGCTCTACGTGACGAACCAGGACAAGCCGGGCTTCATCGGGCGCTTCGGCATGGTGCTGGCGAATGCCGGCATCAACATCGCGACCTTCCACCTGGGCCGCGCGCAGCAGGGCGGGGACGCGATCTGCCTCGTCTCCCTCGACGCGCCAGTGCCGGAGGCGGTGCTGCGCGAGGTGCGTGGCCTGCCGCAGGTGGTGCACGCCATTCCGCTGGCCTTCTGACGCTTTCCCTCCGCGGCGGGTCACGGCTAGGCTCGCCGCGGAGGAAGCGATGACCCACAGGATCCCACGACGCGGCCTGCTGCTGGCCGCGCCGATGCTCGCGCGGCCCGCCCTGGCCCAGGCGCCCTTCCCGAACCGGCCCGTGCGGCTCGTCATCCCCTTCGGCGCCGGCGGCTCCGTCGACGTCGTCGGCCGCATGCTGGCGCCGGTGATCGAGTCGATCCTCGGCCAGCCCCTGATCATCGACAACCGCCCTGGCGGTGGCACCGCGATCGGCGCCGTCGCGGTCGCCCGCTCCGCGCCCGACGGCTACACGCTGTTCTACGGCACGCCTGCGACGCTGATGGTCAACCCGCATCTGATGCGGACGCTGCCCTACGACCCTGACAGGGATTTCGCCTCCGTCGTCAGCATCATGCGGGCGCCGAACCTGCTGGCGATGCACCCCTCCGTCGGCGCGCGGGACATTCCGGGGCTGATCGCCGCGGCGAAGGCGAAGCCAGGGGAGCTCATCTTCGTCTCCGGCGGCACCGGCACCTCGAACCACCTCTCGGGCGAGTTGCTGAACAGCATGGCGGGTATCCAGCTCCAGCACCTGCCCTTCCGCACCTTCGGTGCCTACAGCACCGAGTTGCTGGCTGGCCGGGTGCACATGTGCTTCGGCACCATCTCGGACATGATGGCGCTGACGAAGGCGCCGCCGCTCATCGCGGTGGCGGTCACCTCGGCGAAGCGCTCGCCCGTGCTGCCCGAGATCCCGACCGTGGCGGAGACGCTGCCGGGCTACGAAGCGACTCCCTTCAACCACATCTCCGTCCCCGCCGGCACGCCGCGCGAGGTGATCCTGACCCTGAACGCCGCCTTCAATCGCGCCCTGGCGCATCCCGCCATCATCGAGCGCATGACGGCAACGGGGCTGGAGCCGTCCTCGAACACCACGCCCGAGGAGACGGAGGCGACGATCCGCCGCGAGTCGGCGCGCTGGAAGGCGCTGATCGTCGAGCGCGACATCCGGCTGGAATAGGCGCGGTCACACCCGCCGGTTGTCGAGCCGGTTGATCTCGTTCGCCACCTGGTCGGCGGCGATGCCGACCTCGCGCAGCCGCGGCATGGCGCTGAGGCGCGCCAGGGTGACCAGCGGCCCTGCGGTGAAGACGGCTGGCCGGTTCAGCAGCGCCTCGGCCCGGGTTCTGTCGCCGTCCCGCAGCGCGGCGGCGGCCTGGCGCAGTGCGGTGATCACCAACTGGGGCGGCGCATCCGGCGCGATGCCCAGGAAACCGCGCATCTCGTCCCGCCCGCGGTCGAGCTGCTGCACCACGCTCGGGCTGACGGCAACCGAGTAGCGTGGGTTGGTCCGCATCTCGACCGCGAGGAACTCGAGCTGCGCTGCCGCCATCGCCGCCTGGGCCGGCTGCCCGTCCCAACGCGCGGTGTTGCCGAGGTTGCGGGGCGCGTAGAGCGCCGCACCCCGCACCGGATCCCCGAAGCCCCAGAGGTGATTGCCGACAGGATCGGCCTCGCAGCCCGCGGTCAGCAGCAGCGTCGCCACCAGCAGCGCGCGGCGGGCGGTCACGAGGCGGTGACCGGAGACAGCCTTGGCGCCCGCGTCGCGTTGCGCAGTGGCATCGACAACGCGGAGAGAGCGCATGCGTGGAATCCTGCTGTGGCTGGTCGGCATCCCGATCCCGATCATCATCCTGCTCTGCCTGTTCAACGTGCTGTAGCACGGCGGACGATTCCAGGACCGGACATGAAAAAGGGGCGCCGCGAGGCGCCCCTTTCCCGTTCCGGAGGATGCCTGCGCCGGTCAGCGCAGGATGATCTCCACGCGGCGGTTCTGCGGCTCGCGCACGCCGTCCGCGGTCGGCACGAGCGGCCGGCTCTCGCCGAAGGCCTGGATGGTGATGATGCCGCGCGGCACGCCGCGCGCGACCAGTTCCGCCGAGACCGCGTTCGCGCGGCGCTGCGACAGGCGCATGTTGTAGGCGTCCGAACCAGAGCGGTCGGCATGGCCCTGTACCTCGATCCGCGTCACCTGCACGCGGCGGCTGTTCTCCGCCGCCTCGCCGATGATCTCCCGCGCGCGGGCGGTCAGGTCGGCGCGATCCCAGTCGAAGAAGATCAGGTAGGTGCGCGCCGGCGCCGGCGCCGCGACGGGCGGCGGGGCAGGGGGGGCGGGCGGCGGCGCCTGGTTGAAGGCGTAGCGCAGGCCGACCAGGACCGAGTGGTTGTAGTTCTGCGGCTCGATCTTGCCGCTGAAGGCGGTGCGGGTGACCGGGTTCACCAGCGTCGCGTCCAGTTCCGGCTGCAGCGTGCCGAAGAAGCGGTACTCGACGGTCAGGGAGAGGCCCGGCACGCCGGCCCAGGTCAGCGGTGCGGCGAGGCCGGCGATGCCCTGGAAGGCGAAGGCTCCCCCAGTGTCGTCGACGTTCAGCGACAGGCCCGTGGGGACGCTGTTGCCGCGCACGTTGCGCCAGTTGGTCCAGGCATAGCCGACGCCGGCGCCGATATAGGGCTGGATGTAGCTGGGCCCGATGCCGAGGAAGCCGGGGTCGAAGTCGTAGAAGACATTCGCCATGGCGCCGTAGGTGCGCTGGAAGCCGCCGGTCTGGCCAACGGGCGCGAGGCCGAAGCCGCGGATGCTCTCCACGCCGTTCTCGCGGTAGTTGCCCTCGATCTCGGCGCGCAGGCCGTTGCCGAAGCCCCAGCCCAGGCTGACCACGCCGGTCCAGCCATTGCCGAAGGTGGCCTTGCCGGCGTTGTTGACGGTGACGCCTGCGGGCAGGCCGAAGCCGGGCCCGGTGAGGTCGATGTGGGACGGCGTGTTCACCCAGTTCGCGCCGGCGCCCGCGCCGATATACAGGCCGCTGACAGGCTGGGCCGAAGCGACGGTGGGCAGGGCGAGGGCAGGAAGGGCGAGGAAGGACGCGGCGAGCAGCGCTTGCCTGGTCGTCATGAAGTTCACTCCGCTGTTGGCTGGTGCAACCGGTCGACGCAGCGAACCGATCGGACCCCTAACTGACAGTGCGGCCTGAAGTTGAAATTCACAGACCGGCGAGTCGCGGAGTGTTGCTTTCAGGAGACAGGGTTGAATTGCAGAAGGGGGCGCCACATGGGCGCCCCCTTCCGGGTAGGCTCGATCGAGTCCTGCGCGATCAGCGCAGGATGATCTCGACGCGGCGGTTCTGCGGCTCGCGGACACCATCGGCGGTCGGGACCAGCGGACGGCTCTCGCCGAAGGCCTGGATCGTGATGATGTTGCGGGCAACGCCGCGGCGCACCAGCTCGGCGGCGACGTTGTCGGCGCGGCGGCGGCTCAGGCGCATGTTGTAGGCGTCGGAGCCGGAGCGGTCGGCGTGGCCCTGCACCTCGATGCGGGTGGTCTGCACCGTGCGGGACGCGTTGGCGGCCTCGGCGATGATCTCCTTCGCACGGGTCGTCAGGTCGGCGCGATCCCAGTCGAAGAAGACCAGGTAAGTGCGGGCGACCGGCGGCGGCGCGGCGACCGGCGGGGCCGGCGGCGGCGGCGGGGCAACGCCGAAGTTGTAGCGCAGGCCCAGCAGCAGCGAGTAGTTGTAGTTGGTGAAGGACACGCTGGCCGGCACGGGGATCGCCGGGCCCGGGGCCGGGCCGGAGGTGCGGGTCGACGTCACGTTGAAGTCCGGGTCGAGCGTGCCGTAGAAGCGGAACTCACCGGTCAGCGCGAGGCCAGGGACCATCGAGCCGAGGCTGTACGCCGCACCGACGATCGCCTGGTACGCGAACTGCGCCGAGGTATCGTTGATGGTGTACTGGGTGGTCGCGGTGGAGGTGCCGCCCGTGCCCGTGGTGCGGGTCTGCAGCACGCTGCGGACGCCACCGAGCTCGGTCCAGCCCATGCCGACGCCGACGCCGATGTACGGGGTGACCGGCCAGCCCATGTTGAAGTCGTACAGGGCGTTGACCATGAAGCCGTAGGTCGAGAGATTGCCGGCCTGGCCGTAGCTGCCCGTCACCGTCGTGGTGTTGCCACCCGAGGTCACCTGGCGACCCAGCGGCGAGCGGACGGCGATGCCGCTGCCGTTGTTGTAGCGGTAGTTGCCTTCCAGCTCGAGGCGGAGGCCGTTGCCGAAGCCCCAGCCGATGGAGCCCAGGCCAACCCAGCCGGCGCCGTCAACCTTGTAGGTGCTGTTCACCAGGTTCAGATTGGCATCGGAGTGCCAGTTCGCGCCAACACCGGCACCGATGTAGAGGCCGGTGACGGGCTGGGCATTCGCCGCCATCGGCAGCGCCAGCATCGTCGCGGCCAGCAGGCCCTTCCTGAGGGTCATCCTCATTGTCTCCTCGATCCAACAGAGGCAAAACTCGCTGCGTGAAACCGTGGCGATCGCCCGATTCCGTCGCTGCTTGAGCTTACCCTATCACCTTCGCGCGCCTGCGCCACCCGGTACCGCCCCATTTCACACCCGTTGTGGCATTGGCGCCACAAGCCCTGCGTGCAAATTGGCCACAGCCCGCAGGACTGGGAAACGACACCCCTCAAAACCCGCCCGGAGCGCGAGGACATACCCTTCGAGCGTCCGGCGGACCCCAAGCATGGGCTCGCGCCGCGGGTCAGAATCCCGACAGGGCCTCGGCATCGGTCATGGCCGCCAAGGCACCGCGCGGCAGGATCCGGGTGGCGTGGCCGAGCTTGCGGCCCACCCGGGCCTCCGCCTTGCCATAGAGGTGCGGCGCAACGTCGGGCCGGCCCAGCAGCCTGTCCCAGCGCGCCAGCCCCTCGGGCCCGACGAGATTCAGCATCACCGCATCGTGATGCCGCACGGCGCTGCCCAAGGGCAGGCCGGCCACGGCCCGGGCATGCTGCTCGAACTGGCCGGCGAGGCAGGCATCGATCGTCCAGTGCCCCGAATTATGGGGCCGTGGCGCGATTTCGTTGCCCAAAAGCTCACCATTCGGCAGCAGGAACATCTCGAGCGCCACCACACCGACGAGGTCCAGCGCCTCGGCCACCCGCACCGCATGGCGTTGCGCCGCCGTGGCGACCTCGGCCGGCACCCGGGCCGGCGCGAAGGACAGGTCGAGGATGTGGTGGCGATGCCGATTCTCGACCGCATCGAAGACGGCCGTCGTGCCATCGACCCCGCGCACCGCGATCGCAGACAGTTCCGCCATGAAGGGCACGAAGCCCTCCAGCACCAGCGGCTTCGGCGCGAGTCGCGCGAAGGCGGGGGCGATATCCTCCGGCGTGCGCAACACCGCCTGGCCGCGGCCGTCATAGCCTAGTCGCGTGGTCTTCAGCACGGCCGGCAGGCCGATCTCCGCCACCGCGGCGGCGAGGTCCTGCTCGGTCTCCACCGCCCGCCAGGGCGCGACCGGGACGCCGGCCCTGCCTTCCAGGAAGGCCTTCTCGGCCAGGCGGTCCTGGCAGATGCGCAGCGCGGCGACACCGGGCCGGCAGGGCGCGAGCGGCGCCAGGGCTTCCAAGGTCGCCGCCGGGACGTTCTCGAACTCGAAGGTCACCACGTCCACGGCGGCCGAGAAGCGCGCCAGGGCCGCCGCATCCTCATAGGGTGCGACGGTAGCGGCATCGGCGACCTGCATGCCCGGGCTGTCGGCCTCCGGCGCATAGACATGGCAGCGATAGCCGAGCCGGGCCGCCGCCAGTGCCGTCATCCGGCCCAGCTGTCCGCCGCCCAGGATGCCGATGGTGCTGCCGGGCTTGAGCGGCGCCGTCATTCCGGCAATTCCGGCACGGATTCGGTCTGCGACGCCCGCCAGGCATCGAGCCGCGCCGCCAGCGCCGGATCTGACAGTGCCAGGATGGCCGCCGCCAGCAGCGCCGCGTTGATGGCGCCAGCCCGGCCGATGGCGAGCGTCCCCACGGGGACTCCCCCCGGCATCTGCGCAATCGACAGCAGACTGTCCATGCCCTTCAGCGCGTGGCTTTCGACCGGCACGCCGAGCACGGGCAGGGGGGTCATGGCCGCCGCCATGCCGGGCAGGTGGGCCGCCCCGCCGGCGCCGGCGATGATCACCTTCAGGCCACGCCCGCGCGCCCCGGACGCGTATTCGTAGAGCCGCTGCGGGGTGCGGTGGGCG
>JAIYAI010000727.1 GCA_027489135.1 Acetobacteraceae bacterium | reverse complement strand
GCGTTCCAGATCTCGTCGAAATGCGGCAGGCGGTCGCTGAAGTTGCGGGCGATCACCTGGCCGGTCATCGGTACCGCCACCGCCGTCTCGCCGAACGGGCTGTTCAGCATGCGGGTGATCCGCCGCGCCAGCACGAGCCAGGCCGGCGGGGCGCCGACCCGTTCGTCGAAGAAGGCGATCTCGCGGATCAGCGGGTCACGCGAGGGGGCGGCACGGGTGCCGTAGAGCACGCCTACCTCGGCACCGAGGTCGCGCAGGGCAAAGCTCAGGTTGCGGGCATAGGTCGCGACGCCGGTTCCCTGCTCCAGCGCCAGGTTGTAGCCGTCGAGGAAGATCCGGGGGCGGTCGGTCAAGGGTGCAGACCTCGGTCGTTCTGTTGACGCCAAGACTAGCCCAGGCGGCGCCGCGGCGGGAGAAGGCATGCGCGCCGGCCCGCGCCCTTGTCGGTTGGGGCCGGGCACGGCATCAGGCGGCGCATGGATGGCGCCGACACCACCGCACAAGGCTCCGAGGCCGACCCGGCCGTGTTGCTCGCGCGCGCCGACGCGCTGCGCGACGCGCGCGACTGGATCGAGGCGGCGATCGCCTACGCCGCCTATCTGCGCGTGGCGCCGCAGGACTGGCCGATCTGGGTGCAGTACGGGCACTGCATGAAGGAATCCGGCGACGTGAAGGCGGCGCTGCTGCTTTATCGCGAGGCGGAGCGGCTGGAGCCCGGGGATGCCGATCTGCACGTGCAGATCGGCCACGCGCTCAAGCTGCTTGGCCGGGTGGAGGATGCGTACCAGAGCTATGCGCGGGCGTTGACGCTGGATCCGGAGAGCGCGGCGGCGCGCGCCGAACTGCTGGCGCCGCCGGCCGGCCAGGCGCCGCCGACCCCGCCCCCCGCGCCGCCGGCGGCCGCCGCCCCGGTGTCGGCACCGGCCCTGCCGACCGCTCCTCCCGCTTCGGTATCAGCCCTGCCGATCGCTGCCCCCGCTTCGGCACCGGCCCCGCCGACCACGGCTCCTGCGTCGGCACCGGCCCCGCCGACCGCCGCGACCCCGGCCGACGGTGTGCCGATCCCCGCCGGCCCCCCCGTTGCCGCGGTGTCCATCCCCGCCGCACCCCCTGCCGCGGTAGCGGCCGTCCCGGATCCACGCCCGGCCGTCGGCCAGGCAGCAGACCGGCCCGCGCCCGCCGCGGAGGCGCTACCGCCAGGCAGCGTCGTGCTCGATGCGTCGGACCTGATCGACTTCTTCCGCCAGAACCGTGCCCCCACGGGCATCCAGCGTGTGCAACTCGGTCTGCTGGGTGCGGCGCTGGATGCGGACGAGACCTGCGTGCTGGCGGCTTTCGAGCCGGCCTCCGGTGCCTGGAAGCGCCTGCCGGCGACAACCTTCCGCGGTCTCGCCGCGCTGTCGCGGGACGGTGCCGATGCCGCCGACCCGGCCTGGACCGGGGCCATGGCCACCGCGCTGGCGGCGCTGCTGCACGCCCCCGCGCTGGCCTTCCCGCCGGGCGGCGCGCTGGTGAACATCGGCACCTCCTGGTGGATCCCCGACTATCTCCGGCGTGTCCGGGAGGCGAAGGCGGCGGTGCCGGGCCTGCGCTACATCCCCTTCCTGCACGACTGCATCCCGCTGGTGGTGCCGGAGCATTGCGCCGGGGGCCTGGTCGAGGAATTCGCCCGCTGGTTCGCCGGGCTCTGCATGCATGCCGACCTCGTGCTGTGCAACTCCGCCTGCACCGAGGCGGATTTCCGCCGGCTTTCCGGGGCCATGCTGCCGGCGGGCGTGCCCGCCATCCCGACCGTCGTGCTGCGTCTCGATGCCGTGACGCCGCTGGCCGCCGTGGCACCGGACCCGCCGCCGCTGCCGCTGCGCGCAGGCCGGCCGTATGTCCTCTCCGTCGGCACGATCGAGAGCCGCAAGAACCACCTGTTGCTGTTCGGTGCCTGGCTTGCGCTGCTGCGCCGGCATGGGCCGGAGGCCGTGCCGGACCTCGTCTGCGTCGGCAAGCAGGGCTGGCAGGCCGAGGCGGCGCTGGCGCTGCTGGCCAATTCCCCCGACCTGCGCGACCGCGTGCACCTGCTGCACGACGTCTCCGACGGTGCCCTCGCCGCGCTGCTGCGGGGCTGCCTCTTCACCGTGCAGGCCAGCCACTACGAGGGCTGGGGACTGCCGGTCACGGAGAGCCTGGCGCATGGCAAGCCTGTGGTGCTGCCGGCGCATTCCGGCTTCCTGGAATCCGGGGCCGTGGGCGGCGTCTTCTTCACCCCGGGCAGCGAGCCCGCGCTGGTGGAGGCGCTGGAGCGGCTGATCCTGGACCCGGGCCATCGTGCGACGGCGGAGGCGAGGCTCGCCGCCGATCTGAAACTGCGGCGCTGGTCGGACATCGCCACGGCGCTGCGCGCCGCCGTCGCGGAGGCAACCTGCCTGCCCGCGCCGCTCGATCGCGTGGCCCCGCGGCTGGGGGAGGTGCTCGCCCTGCGTCTGCGCCCGGGACCCGTACCCTCCGCCGCCGCCGCGCTGGCGGAAGCCCTGCGCGCGGGGCCCTGCTGGTCGGTGCCGGAGCGTTGGGGCTGCTGGACGCTGCCGGGCACGGCGCGGCTGCGCCTGCCGGCACCATCCGGGACCGAGGGGTCCCTGCGTGCGCACCTTCTTTTGGCCGGACCGCCCGCCGGGGCCGTCCGGGCCGGTCTGCGCATCAGCCAGCCTGGCGCGCCGCCGGCGCCCTTTCGCATGCTCGAGATAGGCGCCGGCGAGACCCTGGCCTGCACCATGGAGGCGGTGCTGGCCGGCCCGGCGCCCGCCGTGATCGAGATCGACTGCTCGGCCGGCGTGCTGCTGGGCGGCGAGGGCGCGACGCGGGACCTGCGCACCGTCGCTGTCGGGGTGATCGCCGTGATGGCCTGCCGGCCCGACGACCTTGCCGCGCGCCTCGAGTGGCTCGAGAGCATCGCCGTCCCGCGGCTGGTCCGCCTCTGACCCTCCCGCGGGGGAAGGGCCAGCGGCGGTCCGGAGCGGGTCCCGCGCGTCAGTTCCCGGGGCCGACCAGCGTTACCTCGATGCGGCGGTTCTGCGCACGCCCCTCCGGCGTCGCGTTGGAGGCGATCGGGTTCGCGTCGCCGCGGCCATCGGCCGAGATGATGGCGCGCGGCGTGCCGAGGCGGATCAGCGTGTCCGCCACCGTGTCGGCGCGGCGCGAGGAGAGGTCGAGGTTGGAGGTGATCCCCATCCGGCGCAGTTCCGGCCCGACCGGCTGGCTGTCCGTGTAGCCTTCGACGATGACACGGGTCTGGGTGAGGCCCTGCAGCGTCGGCACCATCTTCGCCAGTTCGCGCCGCGCGCTCTCGGTGATCTGGTAGCCGCCCGAGGGGAACAGGATGCGGTCGTTCATCGTCACCTTGAGCCGGCCTTCCAGCATCTGGATGGTCGCCTGGTCGGCATTGTACTGGCCCTGGAGCTGCGTGTAGGCGCGCTGGAGCTCGTCATAGCGCCGCTCGGACACGCAGCCGGCGAGCAGCAGGGCGGCAAGTGCGGCGGGCGCGGCGCGCCGGGTGAGGGTGAAAGGCACGTCTCTCTCCTTCCAGAGTGGGGGCGCCGCGGGTGGGATCACCGCGGGCGTGATGCAGGGGACGGAACCAGGGCCCGGACCATGATCCGCGCGACGTCCCGCAGGCGCCCGGTCCCTGGGCCCCGCCGTCATCGGCGGGCTTCGGGCCATGCCGCGCGCGGCACGCCGCCGGAGTCTAGGGCAGGGGCGGCGGCGCGTCCCCTGCGATCGCTATCCAATTCCCACGGACCCGTGAGCGGCACATGGCTGGTGCCTGACGTGCCGGCGCAGGTCGCGCCTCCGGCCCGGCGTCGCGCGCGCGGCGCGCTCCCGCCCGGGCGCTCGGCCGCCGTTCAGGGCCGCGGGTCAGACCGTGATGCGGCTGGCCTCAATCCGGCCGGGACCGGGGCAGCACGGCGCGGTGGTAGCGACCGATGCGCGCCGCGGCGAGGGTCTCGGACGGGGGCTCGCCGAACTGCTCGCGGTAGGAGCGCGCGAAATGGCCGAGATGCCAGAAGCCGTGCGACAGGGCGACGGACTTGACCAGCCCCGCATCGCCGCCGCCCTCCTTCAGGGCCGAACGCACCATCATCAGGCGGCGCCGCCGCAGATAGGCCTGCGGGCTGGTGCCGGCAGCGGCGACGAAGGCCTTGTGCAGGCTGCGCGGCGAGATCCCGAGCGCCGTGCAGAGATCGGCGGTCAGGCAGGGACGATCGGGATGCGCCTGCAGCAGCGCCTCGGTCCGGTCGACCAGGCGGATCGCCTCGCGCGTCGCGCGCGGGACGGGCGACGCCTCGGCGGCGGCGAAGGCGGCGAGGATCTGCTCCGTCAGGTCGGCGGAGAGCGCCTCCGCCAGCGCCGGCGTGGCCTGCCCGGCCGGCAGGTTCGTCACGGCATCGGTCGCCAGCTGCGCCGCGCGGCGGAGCGGAAGGATGACCTCCGGCGGCGCGCGCAGCGTGGCCCCGGGGCGATCGATCCGGCCGCGCAGTCCGGCCAGGGCGACGAGGTCCTCGGCGCTTTCCGCCGGCATCACGAGCGAGACCCAGTCGACGTCGCCGGGGCAGAGCCCGTGCAGGTCCGACCCCGGACCGAGGAACCCGCCGTCCGTGCCGTCCGTCTGCCAGCCATTGACGGTGGGCGCTGCGGTCAGGTGCAGCGGGAAGAGCAGCGCAACGGCATCGCGGTCGATCGCCCCGCGCACGACATGGGCACGGTCGGTGGCGCGTTGCAGGGTCATCCCACGCCAGCCGATCACCGTCAGCCGGGCGTCATAGGGGCCGGCCTGCAGCGGCACGTAGGTGACGCCGGCGGAGGTCAGCGAGCGGGCGAGATCATCGGCGTCGTCGAAGCGCTGCGTCACGAACCAGGGCCGTGGCGCCCAGCCGGCCGAGCCGTCCATGCTCCCCTCTGGTCCATGCTGGACCGTTTCGCATGAGGAGGCGATAGCAGGTATTCTGGACCAGCGGCAAATGACGGCTGCGTAGTATTGCCGATGGCCCGGTCCGCGGCGCCCGGGCGGGCGCCGCGACGGTGCGGATCAGCGCAGGATGATCTCGACGCGGCGGTTCTGCGGCTCCCGCACCCCGTCGGCGGTCGGGACCAGCGGACGGCTTTCGCCGAAGGCCTCGATCGTGATGATGGTGCGGGCAACGCCACGGCGCACCAGCTCGGCGGCGACGTTGTCGGCGCGGCGGCGGCTCAGGCGCATGTTGTAGGCGTCGGAGCCGGAGCGGT
>JAIYAI010000717.1 GCA_027489135.1 Acetobacteraceae bacterium | reverse complement strand
GGCCGACCCGCGCTTCGCCACCAACCCGAAGCGCGTCGAGAACCGCCAGCTCGTCACCGAGACGCTGACCCCGGTGATGACGTCGAAGACCACGAACGAGTGGATCGGCCTGCTCGAGGAGCAGAAGATCGGCTGCGGCCCGATCAACACGCTGAAGGAGGTCTTCGCCGACCCGCATGTGATCGCGCGGGAGATGCTGGTGGAGATGCGCCACGGCTCGGGCGCCGACATCAAGGTCATCGCCAACCCGGTGAAGCTCTCCGCCACGCCGCCGACCTACCGCTCCGCGCCGCCTGTACTGGGCGAGCATTCGGACGAGGTGTTGTCCGGTCTGCTGGGCATGTCGGCGGCCGAGATCGCGGCGCTGAAGGAGAAGGGCGTCGTCTGAGCCCGAGATATCCCACGCCGTGCCGGGGATGCGACAGGGCTCGCTGCGCTACCTCCTGGGCGGCGCGGGTTTCCTGACCCTGCGCTGGTGGGAATGGGGACCGGCGGACGGCGCTGTCGTGCTCTGCGTCCATGGCCTGACGCGCTGCGGGCGTGACTTCCAGCATCTGGCCGAGGCCCTGGCGGCGGAGGGGCGACGCGTGGTGGCGCCGGACCTGCCCGGTCGCGGCGCCTCGGAGTGGCTGCCCGATCCCGGGCTCTATGCCCCGCTCAGCTATGCCGCCGCGCTGACTCACCTGGTCGCGCGGCTCGACGGGCCGATCGACTGGGTCGGCACCTCGCTTGGCGGGGTACTGGGCATGATGCTGGCGGCGGCGCCGGGCACGCCGCTGCGGCGGATCGTGCTGAACGACACCGGCTTCCATGTCGCGCAGCCCGCGATCGCGCGCATCCACGACTATCTTCGCGCCATGCCGGACCTTCTGCCCGATCTTGCCGCGGTGGAGGCGCATCTGCGGGACGTGCACGCCCCCTTCGGTCCGCTGACGGATGCCGAGTGGCGGCACCTCGCCGAGATCTCCTGCGTGCCGGCCGCGGGCGGTGGCTTTCGCCTGCACTACGACCCGGCACTGGTCGTGCCGATCCTGGCCGGCAAGCCGGAGGCGCTGGACCTCCTGCCGCTCTGGGACGCGGTGGACCTGCCAACCCTGGTGTTGCGGGGGGCGGAGAGCGACCTGCTGCTGGCGGAGACGGCGGCCGAGATGGCGACGCGGCCGGGCGTGGAGGTGGTGACCTGGCCCGGCATTGGCCATGCGCCTGCGCTGATGGACTCCGCGCAGATCGAGACGGTGGCGCGCTTCCTGCGCTGATCAGGGCGCGTACGGCCGCAGCGCCTCGATCGCCACCTGCCATGGCGCAGGATCCTCTCCATCCTCCAAGGCCCAGCAGGCCGCCACCACGGCGCCTGCGTAGCCCCAGCCGGCGATGCGCTGCGGGTCGAGCCCCGCCGTCTCGGCCAGGATGGCGGTGCGGCGCGCCGCGTTGCGCGCGACGGCCGCGGCGCCGGGCGGATTGCGTAGCAGGCAGGCGGCCTCGAAGGCGGGGTCGCCTCGGGCACCGTGCGGGTCGATGGCGCGCCAGCCGCGACCATCCGCCAGGATGTTGCCGTGGTGCAGGTCGCCATGCAGCAGCACCGGCGCGGGCGCGGCGGCGGCGAGGTCGCGGAACAGCGCGGCGGCGCGGTGGAGGTCGGCGCGTGGCAGGGCAGGGCCGGTGCGGAGGAGGATGCGGCCCCAGCCATGCGCATCGGCCAGCAGCGCGCCCTGCGGCACCGGGCGACGCAGGCGCGCCATCAGCAGGCCGGCGATGCGTGTCGCCGCGTCGTCGGGCAGGGTGGTGAGCGGCGTGCCGGGGGAGAGGCGCTCGATCAGCAGCGCGCCCTCGGCCGCGTCATGGTCGAGCAGGCGCGCCGTGCCGTCGCCATCGAAACCCGCCAGCGCATCGGCCTCCGCCCGCACCGCCTGTCCGGGCAGGGCGAGCTTCAGCACCACGCGGTCGTTGGCGAAGAGCGCCGCGCCGGTGCCGCCGCGCGCCAAGGGTGCCAGGCCCCGCAGCCCCCAGCGCGCCGCGAGCCGCACGACGCGGTCGGGCAGCGTCGCCTCCCAGGCGGTGCGGCGGGCGCGGCGGCGCGGAGGGGAGGCGGTGTTCAGAAGCCCGGCCGCGGCGTCAGTTCCATGATCATCTGGTCCAGCCCGCCGTCGACCAGAATCTCCGCGCCCGTGACGTAGCTTGCGCGCGCGCTCGCCAGGTACACGACCGCATCGGCGATGTCCTGCGGCCCCGCGACGCGGCGCAGCGGCGCCATCTTCGCCCGCGCCTCGGCCACGCCGGAGGCCTGGTAGAAGGCTTCCGACATCGGTGTGCGCACCATGCCCGGCGATACGATGTTGCTGCGGATGCCATGTGGCCCCCACTCCAGCGCGATCTGGCGCGAGAGCATGGCGACCCCGGCCTTGCTGGCAGAGTATGCCCCGCTGCGCGGTTGCGGGTTGGACGCCGCGATGGAGGCGATGTGCACGATCGCGCCCGCCCCCCGCGCCCGCATCGCCGCGCCGAAGGCCTGGGCGCAGAGCAGGTAGCCCGTGAGGTTCACGCTGAGCAGCGCGTTCCACTCACTCAGCGGGATGCTCTCCAGCGGGCCGGGGCGGAGGATGCCGGCATTGTTCACCAGCACGTCGGGCACGCCCATCCGCGCCTCCACCGCGGCGGCGGCGGCGCGGACGGAGGCCTCGTCGCTGATGTCGCAGCCCATGCCGAGCGCGCGGGCCCCGCGCGCGGCGAGTTCGGCGGCGAAGGCGGTGACGGCATCCGCATCGCGGTCTAGCAGCGCGACGCCGCAGCCGACCTCGATGAGCGAGGTGGCGCAGGCGCGGCCGATGCCGCCCGCCGCGCCCGTGACGATGGCGAGCTTGTCGGACAGTCCGAGCCAGTCGGGGTTGGACATGGTGGTTTCCTCCGGGTGCGGCCGCGATGGGACGACCTGCGGCAGGGCCGGTCAAGCGGTGCGTCATCGATCCTGGTGATGCCGGGGCGCGGATTCTGCGTCATGGCAGAGCGCCATGCCCAGGACGGGCGGCCAGGCACGGGGAGGACGGAGCATGACGGTGCAGGTTCCGAAGGCGTGGATGAAGCCGGCCGACATGCGGCGGGTGATCTGCCACTGGACGGCCGGCGGCTACACGCCGTCCGAGAACGACCTTGCCCATTACCACATCCTCATCGATGGCGAGGGCGCGCTGCATCGCGGCGAGCACAGCATCCCCGACAACGAGTCGACCTCGGACGGCGAATACGCCGCGCATACCAGGGGAAAGAACGGCAACTCGATCGGCGTGTCGATGTGCTGCATGGCCGGTGCGGAGGAGAGGCCCTTCCGGGCCGGTGTCGCGCCGATGAAGCCGGTGCAGTGGGACACGATGGTCGTCGTGGTGGCGCAGCTCTGCAAGGCCTACGGCATCGCGGTGACGCCCGAGACGGTGCTGGGCCATGGCGAGGTGCAGCAGATCCTCGGCGTCACGCAGAACGGCAAGTGGGACCCGATGAAGCTGCCCTTCGCCGCGGAACTGACGCCGAAGCAGGTCGGCGAGAAGCTGCGGGCCGAGGTCACCGCGGCGCTGGCTGCGCTGTAGCGGCTACCAGTAGCGCTCCATGATGGCGCGGGCCCAGTCCGGCTCGCGGATCGCGCCGCGCGGCTGGAAGCCCGACATCACGGGCTTGATATCGAGGACCGGCGTGCCGTCGATGGCGTCGAGCCCGGCGACGTGCAGCACCGTGCCCTCGACGCGCAGCACCCGGCAGACCGAGACGCCGAGGCGGTTCGGCCGGTTGCGCCCGCGCTGGGCGAAGATGCCGGTCAACGGCCAGTCCGGATTGCCGCGGGGGCGACGGGCGCCGGTGCTGATCTGGTCCTCGGGCAGGCGGTCGAAATGGAAGACGATCTCGGCATGGGAGAAGCTGTCGAGGCCCAGCAGTGCCTCCGGGCCGAAGCGGGTGGTGTCGAGTTCGATCCGCGCCTGCTCCGCGTCCCACGCATCGTCCTCCGCCGCGGCGCGACCGCCGCGGACCCAGCCGATGGGGGTGAGGGTGATCATGGCGTGGGGTATCCCGGGAAGCGGTCGCCGAGCCCGTCATGCAGCGCGATCATGCGCGCGCGCCACGCCGCCAGCGCGGTGCCGGGGGCCAGCAATTCGGCGGTGCAGCCGAGCCGTGCGTACTGGAAGACCGAGAAAACGACATGATCCGCGTAGGCGGGCGCGGCGCCGGCAACCCAGGGCTGCTCCGCCAGCAGCGCCTCGAGCGGGGCGACGACATCGCGCAGGCGCGCGAGATGCGCGGGCCGGTCGGCGGCGTAGTGCTCCAGCGTGCAGCCGAACATCGCCTCCCGCGAGCTGCGGTAGTAGGCGCGGTCGCCGGGTTCGAGCACGGCCGGGAAATCGGCCACCAGGATGGGGCGCACCGCGGCCATCAGGACGCCGTCGCACCAGAGGTTCAGCTGCCGCGTCAGCCCGCGGCCGACCGTGCCGCCGAAGAGGGACGGCCGGTCGGGGAAGGCATCCTCCAGGTGACAGGCGATCGCCCAGCTGTCGTGCACGACGCGGCCGGCATGCTCGATCACGGGGACGAAGCGCTGGCCGCTCAGCGCCTCGATCGCGGGGCGGTCGGCGAAGCGCGTGGGCCGCACCTCGACGGCCGGCGTGTCGAGCAGCCCCTTGTGCGCCAGCGCGTAGCGGATGCGCCAGGAGAAGGGGCTGGGCCGGCGGCCCTCGTGTCCGACCCGCTCGTGGAAGACCAGCGTCACCCGGACTTCAGCACCCGCGCCGTCTCCACCGCGAAATAGGTCAGCACGCCGTTGGCGCCAGCACGCTTGAAGCCCATCAGGCTCTCCAGCATCGCGCGCTCGTGCTCGATCCAGCCGTTCTGCACCGCGGCCATGATCATCGCGTATTCGCCGCTGACCTGGTAGGCGAAGGTCGGCACGC
>JAIYAI010000474.1 GCA_027489135.1 Acetobacteraceae bacterium | reverse complement strand
GCTGCTGCGGGCGATGGAGGCGACGCCCAGGGCCGCCACCTGCAGCCATGGGCGGCCGACGGTGCTGAAGCTCGGCGTGGCGGAGCTGGAGCGGCTGTTCGGGCGGCGGTGACTACAGCAGCCGCACCGGGTCGGTGCCGTCCCACCCCGCCGCGGCGGCCTTCATCCGGTCGAAGCCGGCGGCGCGGGACGGGGTGAGCTCGACGATCTCGACCACGCTCGCCACGGGGCCGTCGCTTTCGAGATAGGCGAAGCGCCCGCGCCCGGTGGCGTCGCCTTCCTGGCCGATGCGGTGCCCGGCTGCCAGCGCGCGGGACAGCGCCGCGTCGTAGTCCGCGGCCCAGAAGGCCCAGTGCTGCATCCCCTCCAGGCCCGCATCGAGGAAGTCGCGGTACATGCTCGGCGTGCGGCAGCGCTGCTGGATCAGTTCCACCTGCACCTCGCCGGAATAGGCGAGCGCGATCGCCACATCCGGCCCCGGCTGCTCCGTGCCCTTGTAGCGAAAGGAGGGCAGCGGGTAGCGCGGCATGAAGAACCACGGCCCGACGCCGCAGACGGTGGACCAGTGGTGCATCGCCGCCTCGATGTCCCGCACCACCATGCCGATCTGCGCGACCGGCCCGAAGATCCCCACCATGCCTATCCTCCCTGTTCTTGCAGCGCCGCCGCATAGCGCCGCGCCATCGCCACCCAGTCCGCATATTCGGCCGGGTCGCTGGTCGCCGCCCGCGCCGCCGTCGCCACCAGGGTCGGTAGCAGCGCCAGCAGCGCCTCCAGCAGGCGCCGGTCGCGCGGCGTGCGCATCAGCCCCGCCGCCCGGCCACCGCGCGCGGCCTCGTCCAGCACAAAGAAGGGGCCGTGCTCGTCCACCGCCGAGCCAGGCCAGCGTTCGAACAGCACGGGCCAGTCCGGCCGGGCGCGCACCTCGATCTGCGGCGCCTCGTCCTTCACCGCGAATTTGAAGCGCAGCCGCGGCCAGGCCAGGGCGCCGAGGCGCAGCCCCTCGACCTGGATATCCAGGTGCCGGTAGCCGCCGCCGGGGACGTTGTAGTGCTCCATCAGCCGCACCGGATCGGCGCCGTCGAGCCGCGGCACGGCCGCATCCGGCACGGCGGCGACGAAGCCGGGGCTCGGCGTGGCGGCGGCGCGTGGCGGCGCCGGCGGCAGCGCGGGCGAGAGGCGGCGCAGCACCACCTCCGCCCATTCCGCCTGCAGCGGTCCCGCCTCCCCGGCATGGCGCAGTGCCAGCACCAGCCCGGCCATGCCCTCCAGCGACCCGAGGCGGAGCGCCAGCGTCACCCCACCGCGCGCGCCATCCGCTCGGCGCCAGCCCGTCCCCCGCGCGCCCTGCGGCGGGACGTCCGGGTCCGCCAGCGTCTCTCCCTCGGGTAGCGCCCAGAGCGCCGCCTCCAGCGCCCCGGCCTCGCCGAGGCGCACCGCGACCTCCGCCTCCACCAGGTCGATCCCCGTCACCGGCAGGGCGGGCAGCGCGACCAGCGCCGGCGCCTCGCCCGGTGCGAGGGCCAGCATCGGCCGCGCCGCCTCCGTCCCCGTCGCCAGCGCCCGGCCGCGCCCAGCCAGGATCCGCGCCCCGGCCCAGGCGGCCTCCGGCAGGCGCAGCGGCAGGGCGGGCGGCAGGTCCTGCGCTTCCCAGTCCCACCAGGGCGAGAGCACGAAGCGCCGGCCCATGGGCGCGGCGAAGACCTTCAGCGCCAGCGCCCGGCCCGTAGGTGCGGTGCCGGCCTCCAGCGCGGGGCAGCGGTCGGGCGGCGCCTCCGCCTCCTCCAGCGAGAGGGCCAGCGCGCCCTCCGCCACCACCTCCAGCACGGCGGTCTCGCGGATGGGCCCGAGCGGCGTCGGCAGGTCGAGGGTCAGCCAGCCCGGCACGAGCGCCTCAGCCGGCAGCGCCCAGGCGGCGCGCACGCGGTCGCTCTCGGCGCCCTTGAGGCGGATCCGCGCCGGCCCCGTGCCGGCGGCCGCGACATGCAGCGCGACGGCGGCGATGCCCTCCAGGCTGCAGCCGAGGCGCTGCGCCAGCACGAGCCCCCCATCGCCCCCCTTGGCCTGGGCGCGGCTGGAGGGTTCCGTGGCGATGGCCAGCGCCGGCGCCGGCGCGGTGTCGTGGCCGGTGGCGCGCAGCAGCGCGGCCATGGCCTCGCGCGTTTCCTCGGCCTCGGCGCGCAGGCGCGCGGCGGCGTCGGTCAGGCGCGCGACCTCGGCGGTGCGCGCGGCCAGGGCCGCGGCCAGCAGCGCGGCGAGGTCCTCGATCACTGGCACGCCGGCCAGCGCGGCCAGCGCCGCCGCGCCCTCGCCGGGCAGCACGCCGAGCAGCCCCGCCGGGACGCCGGGCAGCGGCACCGCGTTCCCGGACAGGTTGCCACGATGCAGCCGGAAGCCAGCGTCCTCGGCGGTCGCGCGCCATAGGGCGATGCCCGGCAGCGCCGGCACCGGCGCGTCGCCCGGCACCAGCAGGCACGGCCCGCCCGTCATCAGCGCGCCGAGGTCGCCACGCGCGGCGGAGAGACCGCTCATGTGATGCACCCGAAGGCTTCGCCTTCGGGTCCCTCGAACGCCGGGCGCTGCGCCGCCGCGCCGCTTGGCTTCGTCGCACGAGCGGCGGGGCGCATATCGAAACTTTGCGCGGACCGGATCATCGCGCCGGCACCACCGCGTCCAGATGCGCCAGGAACCCGGCCATCGTTTCCTCCCAGCCGGCGGCGGCGACGCGTGCGGCGGCGCGGCGCCCGACCTCCAGCAGCAGCGGCGGATCGGCGGCGAGGCACCGCAGCCGCCCCGCCATCTCCGCCACGATCGCATCCTCGGCGCGGCCGCGCTGCGGCACCAGGAACCCGTCCTCGCCATCGGTCACGATCTCGCCCGTCTCCCCCGCCTCCGTCGCCAGCACCGCGCAGCCCATCCGCTGCGCCTCCAGCACCGTCAGCGGCACGCCCTCGAAGCGGGAGGGCAGCACCAGCACATCCGCCCAGGCATAGAGCGCGTCCAGCGCCGCGGGGTCGGCGACTGGCGGCTCGATCTCGAGCCCCAGCGCCGGCATGGCCTGCGCCAGCACCGGTCGCCCGACGACGCGCCAGTCCACCACGCCCCGCGTCGAGGCGATCAGCGCCGCCAGCCGATCCACCCCCTTCTGCGCATCGAGGCGCCCGAGGAAGAGCGCGCGCAGCCTCCCCGCCCGCCGCGCCGCCCGTGCCACGAGCGCTGCGACCACCGCGGCCGGCGGCGTCGGATGGCCCGGCGCGTTGCGCACCAGATGCAGCTTCGCCTCCGGCCAGCCCTGCGCCGCGCACCAGGCCGCCAGCCCTTCGGAAATCACGATCGCTCCGTCATAGGCATGCTCGAAGCCGAGCGCGGTGTGTGGCGTGCCGATCGGCTCGCCCCAGCCGCCGCGCTCCACCAGGTGCAGCCCCGCATAGCAGCGCGTACCCAGGCGCCGCAGCGGCGCCATCAGCGCATGGCCGGCCAGGCTATGCGTTGCCACCACCGCATCGAGGCCGGCGAGCAGCCCCAGCGCCTCCTGCGCGGCGGGGCCGCCGAAATCCGGCATCTCCGCGCCGAGATAGGGCAGGCGCCAGTCCGGCACGGCATAGGCGCGGCCGGTCAGCGCCGCGACCTCGTCGAAGGCCTCGCGCGCCAGGGCGGGCAGCAGCATGCGGTCGCCGCCGCCGAGCACGACGAGGCGCGTAGCCCAGCCCCGCGCCCGCAGCACCCGCGCCTGGTTCAGCACCACGCGCTCGACGCCGCCGAGGGTGAACAGCGGCAGGACGAAGCCGATGCTGCGCTGGCCCGGGGCAGGCAGATGCGGCAGCAGCGGCCCGCTGCCGATCGCCGCCGCCGCGCGGGTGGCGGCGGTCTCCCGCGGCGGGAGGTTGGCGATGCGCCAGCCCGCGCGGATGCGCGTCTGCCGTCCGCGTGCCTGGCGCAGCAGCGCCGTCTCCAGCAGCAGGCGGCGATGCGTGGTGCCCTCCGCCGCGGCGTCCTGCGGCATCAGCGCGGCGGGCAGGGTGACGTGCAGGTGCCGCACGGGGACGACGGGGCGGTCGGTGGCGAGGCTCTCGATCCGGCCGCGCGCCGCGCCGGGCAGCGTGGATGTCGCCAGCAGACGGCGCGGCACCAGCAGGATGCCGGCCTCCGGCAGCCGTCCCTGGTCGGAGGGCGCGGCGATGCCGGCGGTCTCCGGCGCGTCCTCTGGCGCCGGGTAGAGGCCGACTGCCACCAGCGCCTCCGGCCCGGCAGCGGCCTGGGCGCGGGCGGCGTGCCAGAACACCGTGCGCAGCATGCGTGCCTCGGCCAGCGCCGCGCAGGCGGCGGCATCGGCGAAGGCCAGCAGCAGCGGGAAATGCGGCGCGGTGACGGGATCGGCCTCGGCGGCCAGCAGGCGCCGCCGCGCCTCGGCGGCGGGGATCGTCGTGCCCTCCGTCGCTGGGTCGAGCAGCAGGCGCACCGCGGCTTGCGGATCGGTGCCGTAGAGGGCGAAGCGCGGTGCCTCCTCGGCTTCCAGCGCCAGCAGGCTGCGCGGCGCCAGGAGCTTGGCGACCTCCGGCTTGTGGCGGAGGGTGGCGGTGATGGCCGCGCCCTGGCGTTCGGAGTCCGCGAGCATGCTCTCGGGCCGCTTGCGGTAGCGGAAGCCGGCATCGGGCAGGTGCTGGCCGCGGAACCCGGCAGCGGCCGCGCGCAGCCAGAAATCCCAGTCCTCGTAGCCGCCGCGCATGGTCTCGTCGAAGCGGAGGCCGGCATCCAGCACGGCGCGGCGCACCAGGCTACCGGCCTCGACCATGTTCGCGGTCAGGCAGGAGAGGAGCGACCACGGCGTGCTGCTCTCCGGCGCGGCGAGGCCGAAGCGGTCGAAATCGGGATAGACCCAGCCGGTGTCGGTCGGCGCTGCCTCCAGCGCCCCCCAGGCGCGGCCGAGGAAGGGCGGGTGCAGCCGGTTGTCGGCGTCGAGGAAATAGACCGCTTGCAGCGCGGGAAAGGCGGCAAGGGCGAATTCGATCCCCGTGTTGCGCGCCGCCGAGAGCCCGCCATTCGGCCGGCGCAGCGCGAAGACCCGGCCCGGGTGCGCGGCGGCGAAGGCGGAGGCGGTGCGCGCGGTCTCGGGGAAGGGGCAGCCGTCGTCGACGACGACGATGGCGGTCGGCGGCGCGCCCTCCTGCCCCAGCGCCGAGGCGATCGCCTCGCCCAGCAGCCCGGGCTGGCGATGAGCGGGCACGATGACGGCGATGACGATGCTGTCCGGCGACATCCGCCCTGCTTCAGACCGAGGCGGCATCGGTCATAGCGCGTGCCGATGCATCCGGCACCCGCGTCGCCGCCACCGCCCCGCGCAGCAGGCCGATGAGCGCGCCGAGCATCGCCGCCTCGTCCCAGGACGCGGCCTGGCGGTGCGCGGCCTCGGCGATGAGGGCGCGGCGGGCGGGGGCGGCGAGCAGCGATTCTGCCTGGTCGACCAGGGCGCTGACCATGTCGTCGGGCGCGAGGGCCGCGATGTCCCAGGCGGCGGCGCCGAAGGCCTCCAGCGCGGCCTCCGTGGCGATGACGGGGCAGCGGCGCGCGGCGGCTTCCAGGAAGACGAGGGGGCAACCCTCGAGCCGCGAGGGCAGCAGCAGCGCATCCGCCGCCAGCAGCCAGTCGGCCACGTCATGCACACGACCCAGCAGGCGCAGCGGCGGCGCGGCGCCGGCGATCTCCGCCGCATAGGGTTCCAGCAGGTCGCGCCCCGGCCCGTCCCCCAGCACGGCGAGCGTCGCGCCGCAGCGCCGGTGCAGCGCCTGGGCCAGGCCGGGGAGGAGGTCCGTGGCCTTCTTCGGCTCCAGCCGCCCGACCGTGACGATCAGCGGCGCGTCTGCGGGCAGGGCGAGGGATTGCCGCTTCGCGATCCGCAGCGCGGCGCGGGCGCCGGGGTCCTCGCGCGGGATCGGCACGCCGTTCGGCACCACCGCGACGCGGCCGGGGGTGAGGCCGAGCGCGGCCTCCGTCCGGCGGGCGGTGGGCGCGGCGACGGCGGCCCAGGCGAGGCCGGGCCAGTCCGGCGGCGGGGCGAGGGCCACGGCCTCGGCGATGGCGGGGTCGGGGTCGCGCGGCGCGAGATGCACGAGGGCGAGGGTCGGCACGCCGGCATCGCGCAGCGGGCCGAGGAAGCCGAGGCCGTGGCTCGGCCAGGGCAGGGGGATGATGGCGGCGTCGGGCCGGTCGCCGATCAGCCGCGTCGCGGCGACCAGGCGCTGCCGGCGGAGGGTCTGCGCCACGGGCTGCGTCGCATCCCAGGCCAGCGGCGTGGGCGAGATGGCGGGCGCAAGATCCGGCCCGAGCAGCCCCGCGAGCCTGCCCGCAAGCTCGGGCGCCACGGCAATCTCGACGGCGACGCCGGCGCGGGCCAGCGCGCGCGCGAGCACCGTGGTCATCGCCTCCGCGCCGCCGATATCGGCGGAGGGCAGCAGCATCAGCACACGGGTAAGGCGCGCGGTCACGGGGCGCGGAACACGCCGACTCGCGCCGGGCCGTGCTGGCGTTCGGCCAGGGCTTCGAAGCCCTCCGGAAGGGCGGGCGGGTCCATGGCGGCGGCGCTTTCCGCCACGACCAGCGCGCCGGGGGCGATCCAGCCGGCGGCGGCCAGCGCGGCGACGGAGCGGCCGAGCAGCCCATCCGCATAGGGCGGGTCGAGGAAGACGAGACTGCACGGTGCCGGCGCGCGCGGCGGCTTCGTCGCGTCGGCCGGCAGGATCGTGGCGCGGGCCTCCTCTCGGCAGGCGGCGATGTTGGCGCGGATCGCGGCCAGCGCCGGCTTCGCGCTGTCGAGGAAGGTGGCGTGCGCGGCGCCGCGCGACAGGGCCTCCAGCCCCAGCGCACCGGTCCCGGCGAAGGCGTCGAGGACGCGGGCCTCGTCGAGGACGGCGCGCCCTGCCCAGGGCGCGTGCCAGAGCATGTCGAAGAGCGCCTGTCGGACGCGGTCGGCGGTCGGGCGCGTCGCGTCGCCGGGGGGCGCGGTCAGCCGGCGCCCGCGATGGCGGCCGGCGATGATCCTCATCGACCCGACGACCCGCGGGGCGGTGGACGGGTCATCGCTTGGGTGGGCCGGCGCGGCGCCGCGCCTTGACCTTCGCATCCGGCTCGCCGGCATGGTGGCCGCGCAGCGGGCGGCGGCGGGCGGGGGCCTCCGGCGCG
>JAIYAI010000217.1 GCA_027489135.1 Acetobacteraceae bacterium | reverse complement strand
GGGCGGGAGATGCCGACCGACGACCCGGCCCTGGGCGACCAGCCCGTGGAACCGGAGGCGCTGGAGCAGGTCGCCGCGGCTGCCGAGGGGCGGCGCCTGCGCGACTGCCTCGCCGCCCTCGAGGAGAAGAACCGCCAGGGCATCCTGCTCGCCTTCGTGCATGGGCTGAGCCACGCCCAGGTGGCGGCGCGGCTCGACCTGCCGCTCGGCACGGTGAAGTCCTGGATCCGGCGTGGCCTCCTCCAGCTTCGGGAGTGCCTGGCATGACCCCCGAGGAGGAGGCGCGCGAGGCGCTCGCCGGCGAATACGTGCTCGGCACGCTGGATGCGCGCGCGGCGGCCGCGGTGGAGCGCGCGATGGCGACCGACCCCGCGCTTCGCGCCGCCGTCGCGGCCTGGGAGGCCAGGCTTGCGCCGCTGACCGCGCTGGCTCCGCCGGAAGCGCCGCCGCCGAACCTGTGGGACCGGATCGAGGCCGCGCTGCCCGGTGCGCCCGCCCCGGTGCCTGCGCCACGGCCTGAAGGCGTGCCGCGCTGGTGGCGCTTCCTCGCCGTTGCGTCCACCGCCGCGGCCTGCGGGCTGCTCGCACTGGTCTTCCTGCCGCCGCCCGAACGCCCAGCGGAGCAGGCTCAGGCGTCACGCATGATGACCGTGCTGTTGTCTTCCCGCGACCAGCCGGCCTGGCTGGTGGAGGCGGAGCGCGACGGCGCCATCCGCCTCGCTGCCCTGAACGCGCAGCCCGTGCCGTCCGATCGCGTGCTGCAGCTCTGGGCGCTGCCGCAGGGGGCGACGGCGCCGACCTCGCTCGGGCTGATCCCGCCGGAGGGGCGCATCACCGTCACGCCGGCGCAGATCCGGCCGGAGCCAGGGATGCTGATCGAGATCAGCCTGGAACCGCCGGGCGGGTCACCGATCGGGCGGCCGACGGGGCCGATCCTGTTCATCGGGAGGCTGACGGCGGCGGGCGGGGCTTGAGCGTCGGGCGCTGCGCGGGGCAGCGCTTCACGGGCACGCGGGACCGCGTCAGAAGGCGCAGGACCCCAGCCGGAGATGGTCCATGCCCGCGCCCGCCCCTGCGCCCATAGGCCTCGGCCTCATCGGCTTCGGCATCATGGGGGAGCGCCTGCTGCGTGCGGCCCTCGAGCACGCGCGGGACAGCGTGACGCCGGTCGGGGTCTGGGACCCGGCGCCGGAGGCCGCGTCGCGCCTTGCCGCCATCGCGCCGGGGGTGCCGATGCTGGCCTCGGCCGCGGCGGTCATCGCCGCCTGCGACTGCCTCTACATCGCCAGCCCACCGGCGGCGCATATCCCGCTGGCCGAGGCGGCGCTGGCCGCCGGGCGCGCCGTGTTCCTGGAGAAGCCGCTGGCGACCGACCTCGCCGCCGCCCGCGCCTTCGTCGCGCGGGCCGAGGCCGCGGGTGCGCGCGCCGCGGTCAACTTCCCCATGGCCTCCTCGCCCTCGGTCGCGCAGCTTGCCGCCTGGCAGGCCACGCTGGTGCCGGCGCGTCTCTCGATCGAGGTCGCCTTCGCGACCTGGCCGCGCGGCTGGCAGCAGGCTGCGGCAGGCTGGCTCGCCCGCCGGGCCGAGGGCGGCTTCACGCGGGAGGTCGTCTCCCACTTCCTCTTCCTGACGCGCCGGCGGCTCGGGCCGCTCGTGCTGGAGCGGGCGCACGCGACCTTCCCGGGTGGCGATGCGGCGGAGACCGCGATCGAAGCGCACCTCACCGCCGGCGGCATTCCCGTGACCCTGCGCGGCAGCGTCGGCACCACGCCGCAGGACGACAGCAATGCCTGGACCCTGAACGACGCGATTCGCCTGCGCGACTGGTCCTTCGCCGAGCGCCGCGGCGCGGATGGGACCTGGGCCCAGGCCCCGGATGCCATGCCGAACGAGCGGATGCGCCCGCTGGTGCTGCACCGCCAGCTCGCCGGTGTCGCCGCCATGACGCGCGGCGAGCCGCACCATCTGGCGACGCTGCGCGAGGCGCTGGAGGTGCAGGAGATCGTCGAGGCCATCCTGGCGGGCTGACGATTTTTTCTGCATCCGATCGCAGCTGCCCTCCGTAGCGACAGCAGCGGCGCCGCATCGGCTGCCGCGCCAGACGGAGGGATCCCTCGATGACCACCTTCTCCCGCCGCGCCGCGCTGCTCGGCGCCACGCTCTTCGCCACCCTCGCCGCGGGCGCGGCAGAGGCACAGACGCTGCTCGGCCTGACGGCCGACAACCATCTGGTGCGCATCGACGCCGAGAGCCACCGCGCCACGACACCGATGCGCATCACCGGCGCCGAGGGGCGCGTGATCGGCATCGACCAGCGCCCCGCCGATGGCAAGCTGTATGGCCTGACCGATGCCGGGCAGATCGTGACGATCGATCCCGCCAACGGCCGGGCGATGCAGGTCAGCCGCCTGTCGGAGCGCTTCGAGAGCGGTGGCCGCGCGGTGGTGGATTTCAACCCCGTCGCCGACCGCTTGCGCGTCATGGGCGTGAACGGCACGAATTTCCGCGTGAACGTCGATACTGGCGCGGTCGCGCGCGACGGCCAGCTCAAGTACCAGGCCGGCACGCCCTGGGCCGAGACCGCGCCGCGCATCACCGCCGGCGCCTACACGAACAGCATGCAGGGTGCGCAGGCGACGGCGCTCTACACGCTGGACACCCTGACCCGCAGCTACAACCTGCAGGCGCCGCCGAACGACGGCGTGCAGCAGTCGAAGGGCGAGCTTCCGGCCAGCCTGCCGCCCGGCATCGCGTTCGACATCCTGAGCGACGGGCAGGGCGGCAATTGGGGCTTCCTGCTGGCCGCCGGCACGCTGCACCGGGTGGATACGGCGACGGGCAAGGCGATGCCGGCCGGGGCGGTGGCGGGCCTGCCGCAGGCCGAGATCATCGACATCGCCGCCTGGCGGTGACGCGGCGGGAGCGGGGGCGCCCACCTCCACCCAACCCTCCCCCACCAGCGGGGGAGGGCTTGGCCGTGGTCAGAACTTCACCCGGTCCCCGCCCTTCAGCGCGAGCATCTGCCGCGCCTCGTCGGGCGTGGCGATCTCCAGGCTGAGGTCCTCGAGGATGCGCTTGATCTTCGCCACCTGCTCGGCATTGGACTTCGCCTGCTTGCCCTTGCTGATCCAGAGGCTGTCTTCCAGCCCGACGCGGACATTGCCGCCCAGGATTCCGGCCATCGTCGTGAAGGGCATCTGGTGCCGCCCCGCCGCCAGCACGGACCAGACATAATCCTTGCCGAACAGCCGGTCCGCCGTCTCCCGCATGAAGAGCAGGTTGCGGTATTCCGCGCCGAGCCCGCCCAGGATTCCGAAGATCGACTGCACGAAGAGCGGCCCCTCGACCACCTTGCGGTCCAGCATGTGCGCCAGGTTGTAGAGATGGCCGATGTCGTAGCACTCGAACTCGAAGCGCGTGCCGTGGCCCTTGCCGAGCTTCTCGACGATCTGCTCGATGTCCTTGAAGGTGTTGCGGAAGATGAAGTCGGTGGTGCCCTCGAGGTAGGGCTTCTCCCAGTCGTACTTGAACTTGCTGATCCGCGCGGCGCTGCCCGAGATGTTGAAGTTCATCGAGCCCATGTTGAGCGAGCACATCTCGGGGCTGGCCTGCAGCGGCGCTGCCAGCCGCTCGTCCACCGTCATGCCGAGCCCGCCGCCGGTGGTGATGTTGATCACCGCATTCGTGGACTGCTTGATGACCGGCAGGAATTGCATGAACACCGCCGGGTCGGGCGTCGGGCGCCCGTCATTCGGGTCGCGCGCGTGCAGGTGCAGGATGGCCGCGCCGGCCTCGGCCGCGGCGATGGCCTGCTCGGCGATCTCGGCCGGGGTGATCGGCAGGTAGTCCGACATCGACGGGGTATGGATCGCCCCCGTCACCGCGCAGCTGATGATGACCTTGGACATGGCGCGCCTCCTCCGGATCGCATTGGGGGCGGGATCATCGGGGCGCGGCGGCCGGGCGTGAAGGGGCCTCAGGCGACGATCAGGAAATCGCCGGCCGCCAGCCCTGCCGTACCCAGGAGGGCGATCTTCGCGCGCCCGCCCGCGCCGGTCCCGTCCGCGTCCCAGAAGAGCTGGCCGGTCGAGGCTTCCAGCACGAACTGGCCGAAGCCCTGGTCGGCGCGGCCGGTGGCGTTGATCACGAAGCGCCCGGTGCCGGCCAGGGTCATCCCCGCCGTCAGCCCGCCGCCGAACCCGACGGCGGAGACCTGGAGGTGGTCCACGCCCGTCAGGAAGTCGATCAGCGTGTCGCGGCCGTCTGCCGCGCTGGCCCAGGCGAAGAGGTCAGCGCCGCCGCCGCCCGAGAGCTGGTCGGCCCCGTCCCCGCCGATCAGCAGGTCCTGCGCGCCGCCACCAGCCAGCGAATCATTCCCCGCCTCGCCGACAAGACTGTCATTGCCGCCACCGCCCGACAGCGTATCCCCGCCATCGCCGCCGGTGACGCCGTTGGCGAGGTCGTTGCCGATGATCCGGTTGGCCAGGATGTTGCCGGTGCCGTTGAGCGCGGCGCCGATCAGTTCCAGTTCCTCGACATTGGCGGTCAGCGCATAGCTGATGGAGGCCATGACGCGGTCGCGGCCTTCGCCGAGTGCCTCGATGACAAGGTCACCGGCATTGTCCACATAGTAGACGTCGCGACCCGCGTTGCCTGACATCGAATCGGCGCCCGCGCGGCCGTCTATCGTGTCATTGCCGCCGCCGCCGCCGAACGCATTGTCGTCAGAGTTGCCGGTCAGCCGGTTCGCGCCGTCATCGCCGCTGCCGCCGATGGCGCCGAAGCCCTCAGCGACAGTGAGGTTCTCGATGTTTAGCCATTCGGACAGGCTAGCGCTGCGCGCCATGATGACCGTGTCGTTACCTTCCTTGTTCAGCTCCGTGATGTCGAGCGGGCCGGACCGGTAGCGGTCGGCACCGAAGTCGTAGAGGTCGTCACCAGTGCCGCCCATGGCGTGCGCGCCGCGCAGGATGTCGTTGCCGGCGCCGCCCTGCACGCTGTCGAGGCCGATCAGCGTATCGTCGCCGTCCAAGCCCTGGAGCAGCGATGTCGTCCCGGACGGCCCCGAGGAGCGAAGGAAGTTGCCGGCGCTGTCGCCGATCAGAAGCTCGGTCCGCCCCGGGTCCGGGGCCACCTGCGTGGCGAAGAGGTCGACGCCCTCGATCCCCGCCAGCACGACGAATTCGCCGGGCCGGATTTCCTGCGCGGTGGTGATGCGCAGATCGATGTGCAGCGCCGGCAAAGGCACGCCGCCGGCGGCGGCGTAGACGAAGGTCACGACATCGAAGCCGGTCCCGCCGTCGAGCGTGTCGAAGCCGCCCTGGCTGTCCAGCGTGTCATTGCCGTCGCCGCCGAGGAGGTGGTCGTTGGTGAAGCTCCCCGCCAGGTTGTCGTCACCTGCGCCACCATCGAGGTCGAAGGGCCCGGTGACGGCGATCTCAGGCGAGAGTGCGACGCCTCGCACTGTATCGTCGAAGGCAGAGCCGACGAAGCCCTCCGCGCCGATCACTGTATCGCCAGCAGCCCAGCCGGCCGTGCCAACCCTGCCGTCGCCGTCGAGGTCGAGGATCAGGGCAACCCCACCCGGCG
>JAIYAI010000517.1 GCA_027489135.1 Acetobacteraceae bacterium | reverse complement strand
CCACCGCCGGTGTCGACCCCGCCATCATGGGCACGGGCCCGATCCCGGCGTCGCGCAAGGCGCTGCAGAAGGCGGGCTGGGACGTGAACACGCTCGACCTGATCGAGGCCAACGAGGCCTTCGCGGCCCAGGCCTGCGCGGTGAACAAGGACCTCGGCTGGGATCCGGCGAAGGTGAACGTGAACGGCGGCGCCATCGCCATCGGCCACCCGATCGGCGCCTCGGGCGCGCGCGTGCTGAACACGCTGCTGTTCGAGATGCAGCGCCGCGGCGTGAAGCGCGGCCTGGCGACGCTGTGCATCGGCGGCGGCATGGGTGTCGCGATGTGCGTCGAGCGCGCGTGACCGCAGCGGCCTGATACTGGCGGCCCCATTCCCTGACCTGCGGCGCGCTTGCCCGAATGCGTCAAGCATTCGGGCCGGCGGTATGAGGCGTCCGCGGGGCACGGGGGCGAAGGCGCCCGTGCCCTTTGCGCGTCAGCGCGGCTTAAGGCTGAGGAGATAGGCCCCGATGTCGGCGGCCTCGGCCGGCGGCCGGTCCGTGTACATCATGTTGAGATGCGGCCTCGTGAAGAACTCCCGCAGCCAGGCGCGGGTGACTGCGGGTCGCGCAGCGATGGCGGGAAAGGCGGGCGCATCGGTCCAGCCCGCGCCGCGACTGGTCTCCAGCACATGGCAGGTCGCGCACATGGCTTCGGCCAGGTGCTTGCCGCGTGCGGCGTTGCCGGGCGGAGCCTGCTGCGCCATCGCGGGCGGGGCGAGCAGCACGAGGGCCAGGGCCGCACCAAGCCAAGCCCCCATGTGCATGCCGTCCTCTCGATCCGCCAGTGCGACAGATGCCGAAACATTTCGTCGCCAAGCATCGGCACGGGCACGGGCGCAGTCCAGATGGGCGCCGCAAGCATGATCCCCGTGCGCGCGGATGTGATCGCCACCCGGGGGCGATCTGGGGCGTCGTCCCCGGGGAGCCGATCCCCGAACCAAGGTACGCCTGGACCTGCGCGGGTAACCGGATGGTTCACCCTCTCGCGCCGGGCGGGCGACTGACCTAGCATGCGCGGCGATACGTCCAGCCCGCCAAGAAGCAGGATCGCCATGCCCCTCGACACCGCCGCCACGCCCACCCTCGACGCCCTGGTCATCGGCGCCGGTTTCGCCGGCATGTACGCGCTGCATTCGCTGCGCGACCGGCTCGGCCTGAAGGTCCAGGTGGTGGAGGCCGGCGATGGGGTGGGGGGCACCTGGTACTGGAACCGCTACCCCGGCGCCCGCTGCGATTCCGAAAGCCATTCCTACTGCTACGCCTTCTCCAAGGAGATCTGGCAGGAATGGACCTGGTCGCAGCGCTACCCGGACCATGCCGAGATCCGGCGCTACATGAATTTCGTCGCCGACAAGCTGGACCTGAAGAAGGACATCCGCTTCGGCACGCGCGTGACGTCCTGCCGCTATGACGAGGCAACGAACCTCTGGCGCGTCACGACCGAGAAGGGCGAGAGCTTCACCGCGCGCTTCCTGATCACCGGCGTCGGCTGCCTGTCCACCGCCAACATCCCGAAGATCCCGGGCCTCGAGAGCTTCCAGGGCGACTGGTACCACACCGGCACCTGGCCGCATGAGGGCGTGGACTTCACCGGCAAGCGCGTCGGCCAGATCGGAACGGGCTCCACCGGCATCCAGGCCGTGCCCGTGATCGCGGCGGAGGCGAAGCACCTCACCGTCTTCCAGCGCACCGCGAACTACAGCGTGCCTGCCCGCAACGCGCCGCTGAGCGACGAGTTCAAGACCTGGGCGCGGGAGAACTGGGCCGAGATCCGCCGCGTCACCCAGTCCACGGTGAACGGCCATCCCTTCACCATCGACGACCGCTCCGTCCACGACGTCACGGACGAGGAGCTGCGCGACCTGCTGGAGAAGGCCTGGACGAAGGGCGGGCTGCAGTTCCGCGCCAACTTCAAGGACGTGCTGCTGGACGAGACCGCCAACGTGAAGCTGGCGGATTTCGTCAAGGACAAGATCCGCAGCATCGTGAAGGACCCGGAGACGGCGGCGAAGCTGGCCGATATCGACCACCCCTATGCCGCCAAGCGCCCGCCGATCGATAGCGGCTATTTCGAGACCTATAACCGCGACAACGTCACGCTGGTGGATGTCCGGTCCGACCCGATCGCGCGCATCACGCCGAAGGGTATCCAGCTGCACTCGGGCAAGGAGATCGAGCTCGACATCATCGTCTTCGCCACCGGCTTTGACGCGATGACGGGCCCGCTGCTGAAGCTGAACATCGAGGGCGCGGGGGGGAAGACCCTGGCGAAGGAGTGGGAGGCCGGACCGAAGACCTATCTCGGCCTGCAGGTGGCGGGCTTCCCGAACCTGTTCACGATCACCGGTCCCGGCAGCCCCAGCGTTCTCTGCAACATGCCGGTCTGCATCGAGCAGCATGTCGAGTGGATCACCGACTGCCTGGCGCATATGCGCGCCAACGGCGTGGCGAAGATCGACACGACCGAGGCGTCGATGAAGGAATGGGGCGAGGAGGTCGAGCGCGCGGCAAACGTCACGCTGCTGCCGAAGGTCAAGCACAGCTGGTATCTCGGCGCGAACGTGCCGGGCAAGCCGCGGGTGTTCATGCCCTATGCTGGCGGGATGGGGCACTACCGCAAGCTCTGCGCCGAGATCGCGGCGAAAGGCTACGAGGGCTTCGTGCTGGAGCGCGAGCGCGCGGCGGCGGCGGAGTAGCGCGCCGCCAGACAAAGCGGCCCGGTCGCCAGACCGGGCCGAGGTCGCGAATGCGGCCTGCGCGTCATGCGAAGGCGTGCTGTTCGCATGACGCCGCGAAGCCAAGGCGACCGGATGGCCGCCGCCCGGCGTCTGAGGGGGCCCTGATCGCGCCAGCGGGCGGGGCCGCATAAGAAAAACGAGGGAGGGACACCATGCCAGCGCAAAGCGGCCGCATCGTCTTCGGGCGCATGGAGGAAGTCATCTTCGGCATCCCCGCCGCGGAGGCCGTCGCCGACCTCGCCCGCCGTGCCGGCGCGCAATCCGTCCTCCTCATGGCCAGCGGCACGCTGAACCGGGAGACGCAGGAGGTGACACGGGTCCGCGAGGCCCTCGGCAATGCCTGCGCTGGCGTCTTCGACCGCGTGCCCGCCCATACCCCGCGCGGCGCCGTCATCGCGGCGACCGAGATGGCGCGGCAGGCGAAGGCGGACCTGATCGTCACCATCGGCGGCGGGTCCGTCACCGATGCGGCGAAGGCGGTGCAGCTCTGCCTCTCCAACGATATCGCCGACCCGGCCGCGATGGATGCGCTGCGGCCCGTGGCGGGCGCCCTGCCGGAAGGGCTGAAACCGCCCCTGGTGCGGCAGGTCAGCGTGCCCACGACCCTCTCCGCCGGCGAGTTCAGCGCCTTCAGCGGCGTCACCGACGAACGCACCAAGGTGAAGGAGCTGTTCCGCCACCCGCTGGTCATCCCGCAGGCCGTGGTGCTCGACCCCGCGGTGACGGTGCACACGCCGGAATGGCTCTTCCTCTCGACCGGCATCCGCGCCGTCGACCACTGCGTCGAGGGCGTCTGCTCCAACGAGAGCCACGCCTATGGCGATGCCGGGGCGCTGCGAGGGCTTGCGCTGCTGGTCTCCGGCCTCAGGCGCGTGAAGGCGGACCCCTCCGACCTCGCCGCGCGGCTCGATTGCCAGCTCGGTGCCTGGCTTTCCATGGGCGCGTTGGCGACCGGCGTGCCGATGGGGGCGAGCCATGGCATCGGCTACATCCTGGGCGCGGCCTTCGACGTGCCGCACGGCCATACCTCCTGCATCATGCTGCCGGCGGTGATGCGCTGGAACCTGGCGGCCAATGCCGACCGCCAGGCGCTGGTCAGCGCGGCGATGGGCGATGCGGGGCGGGCCGCGGGCGACCTGCTGGACGAATTCATCGCCGGCCTCGGCATGCCGCGTAGCCTCTCCGCAGTCGGCATCGGGCGCGACGCCTTCCCGCGCATTGCGGAAGGCGCGATGGCGACGCCCTGGGTGCCGCGCAACCCACGGAAGATCAGCGGGCCGGCCGAGGTGATGGAAATCCTGGAGCTCGCCGCATGATCACCATGGGTCTCGTCGGCGTATCGGGCTGGTGGGGCAAGATGCTCCTCCACTCCGCGCGCAACAGCCAGGCCATGCGCTTCGTCCATGCCTGCGCGCGGGATGCGGCGAAGGGCGCGCCGGTCGCGGCCGAATACGGCCTGCGCTACTCGACGAGCCTCGCGGAGATGCTGCGCGATCCGGAGGTGAAGGCGGTGGTCATCTCGACGCCGCACTCCACCCATCGCGCGCTGATCGAGCAGGTGGCCGCGGCAGGCCTGCCGGTCTTCTGCGAGAAGCCGCTGACCCTGAAGCGTGTCGACGCCGTGGCCGCGGTGGAGGCCTGCCGCCGCGCCGGCGTGCCCTTCGCCGTCGGCCACAACCGCCGCTTCCTGCCGACCATCGAGGCGATGCGGCGGATCGTCGCCGAGGGCCGGCTGGGGACGCTGCTGCATATCGAGGGGCATCTCTCGAACGAGAATTCCTCGAACAACTTCGCCCCCTGGCGCGCCGACCCTGAGGAGAGCCCCGCCGGCGGCATGACCGGCACGGGCGTGCACGTGCTGGACGCCTTCACCAACCTCGCCGGGCCGGCACGACTCGTGAAGGCGACGCAGCTTCTGGTGACGAAGCCCGCGCCCTCGCCGCTCGACAGCCTCTCGGCGGTGATCGAGTTCGCCAATGGCATGAGCGGAACCCTGTCGACCGTCCGCGTCTCGCCGCGCTTCTGGCGCATCCATGTCTTCGGCGAACTGGGGAACGTCGAGACCTGGGGCGACAATGCCGGGGACACCGACATCGTCATCCGCATGGGGAAGGGTGCGAAGCCGGAGCGGATCACCTTCGCCGAAATCGACACGCTGCAGGCCGAACTCGACGCCTTCGCCGCCGCGGCGACGGGCGGCCCGGCCTATCCCGTGCCGCCGGACCAGATGGTGGCGACGGTCGCGGTGTTCGAGGCGATCGTCGCCTCCGTCGCCGCCGGTGGGGCGACGGTGGAGGTCACCCAGGGTTGACCGTCCGGGCGGTGCCGCGCCTCAGCGCCGCCAGCCGCCGCGGTAGCCCCCGCCGTACCAGCCGCCCCGGTAGCCGCCCCAGGCGCCGCCATAGTAGCCGCGGCCCGCATACCAGCCGCCATAGGGGCGGTAGCCCCAGCCCCAGGGCCGGTACCATCCGCCCCAGCCATAGCCGAGGCCCAGCCCGATGGTAACCGGCGGCGCCACATAGGTGGGCGCCGCGTAGCCATAGACCGGGTATGCGGGCGCGTAGGGCGTGGCATAGGGCACCGCGCCGCCGGCATAGGCGCCGCCGGGCGGGATCACCCCGGCCTGGATGGTGTTGCCGTAGCCCGCCATGCACTGCGCATAGGCCTGGTCATAGATGGCCTGGGTGTTGGCGCCCGCGGCCTGGGCGTTGTTCGCGCCGATGGCGCTGCCGGCCAGCAGCCCCGTACCGGCGCCGATCGCCGCCCCCGCCCCCGCATTGCCTGCCGCCGCGCCGAGCAGTGCGCCCGCCGCGGCGCCGACCGCCGTGCCCACGGCGGCGCTGCCCACGGCCGCGTTCCCCGCCTGTTGCTGCGGTGACAGGCCGCCGATCGCTGCGAAGGCCTGCTGGCGGCAGAAGGCGTCCTCCTGCTGGAAGCGCTGCGGGTCCTTGCCCTGCGGCGGCGTCGCCAGCACCATCGGGCCGGTCACCGGCGCAGTGGTGCAGGCGGCCAGGGCCAGCAGCGGCAAACCCAGCAGGGTGGCGCCGAGGCGCCTCGTGTTCCGTGTCATGACGCTCCTGCCTCGTCCCGGCTGGATATATGGGGCGCCGCGCTTGGAATGCGCGTGGACTGGGGATGACGATCCGTCAGCCTCCGCGGTTGCGCCCCGATTACGCCACCCCCGCGGCAAGGATCCGGCCGAAGAGCGGCACGGCCGCGGCAAGCTCCGCGATGCTGACGGCCTCGTCCGGCTTGTGCGCCACCGTGATCGAGCCGGGCCCGAGCACCACGCAGGGTGCGACCGCCTGCAGCTCCGCCGCATCCGTGCCGTAGGGCGCGGTCAGCGCGGCGCGGTT
>JAIYAI010000665.1 GCA_027489135.1 Acetobacteraceae bacterium | reverse complement strand
GTCAGCGCGGGGCCGAGCGGCAGGTCGCGGCAGCCGCCCGAGGCGAGCATGGCGCAGGCCGAGCGCGCGGTGACCACGGCAGGCGGCCGATGGCGTCGCGCATGTCGCCCAGGGCCGCGAGCCGCGCGCGCGCGGGGCCGGCATCGCCGGTGAGGCGCGCGCGCAGTTCCGCCGGCGCGAAGAGCGCGCGATAGGCCTGGCGGAAGCTCGCCCATTCCGGCGTCTGGGCGCGGCCGCGGTTGAGGTGGACGCCGACCAGCTCCTGCCCGCCCTCGGGCGCGTGGTCGAACAGACCTTCCGGCGTCCAGGCCACCCAGCGGCGGCCATCGGCATGGGCGAAGAGCGCCGCCCGCTCCGCGAGGCGCTGGCCGCCCTCCGGCCCGTACCAGCGGATGGTGCCGTCGCCGAGGGCGGCGACCACCACCCCGTTCTCCGCCGCCGCGACGCCCCAGGCGGTGCCCGGCAGCGGCACGGCGTCGATCTGCCGGCCCGCCGCGTCGAAGAGGCGGAGATGGGTGTCGGTGCCGAGGAGGAAGCTCTCCCCGCCCGGCATCAGGGTGAGGCTGCGGGAGAACTCCCCGGGGTCGAGGCGCAGGGCCTGCTGGCCCAGGCGCGGCCGGTTGGTGTCGCGCCAGTCCTGCACGTTGAGGCGGCCGGCGGGCGGCCGGGCCGCCAGGAAGAGCCCGCCGACATCGGTGGTGGCGGGGGCAAGGCGGCCGATCCCGGCATCGAAGACCAGGGTCTGGCTGCCGGTGGCGAAGCGCACCCGGGTGCCGTCCGGCGAGACCTCGAGCGTACGGCCGACGACCCGGGGCTCGGCCGCGGCGGGGGCGGGCGCGCGTGCGAGGCTGCCATCCGGGGCGACACGGCCCCAGCCCGGATCGGCGGCGCCGTAGACCAGGCCGCCACCCGGGACGGGCAGGAGTTCGGCGATGGCATCGCGCGCGGCCGGGATGTCGGTGCTTGGGCCGAGGCCGAAATCGGCCCAGCGGCGGATGACGAAATGCCGCGCCGCGGCCTCCCCGGGCCGGGCGACGCCGGAGCGGGCATAGCCGGCGGCACTGAGTTGCAGCCCGCCCATGCCATCGCTGCCCCAGGCCACGGCGGGCAGGCCCTCGCCCGCCAGGCCCGTCACGTCGGGGGCGAAGACGGGACGGAGGTCGGAGGCGGCGAGGATGTCGATGCGGAGGCGATCCTCGTAGCCCACGGCCAGCAGCGTACCGTCGGGCGAGAAAGTCAGGCCATAGGGGCGCGCCCCCTGCTGCGGCGCGCGCTCGGCCAGCTTGCGGCCGGCATTGTCGTAGACCCGGACGCGGCCATCGGCGGCGCTGACGGCGAGGCGGCCCTGCCGCGGCTCGAAGGCGAGGGCACGCACCGCGCCGCCCATCGCCATGTCCTCCCAGGCCATGCGGCCGGTGCGGGCATCCCAGACCCGGACGCCGCCGCGGCCCGCGAAGCCTGCGGCCAGGCGGTCGCCCTCCGGCGAGACGGCGAGGTCGAGCACCGGGGCGGGCAGGCCGGGCAGCAGCGCCAGGAGGCGCCCGGAATTCGTATCGAAGACATAGATCGCGAAGGCGCCGTCCCAGGACCGTGCCGTGTAGCCGGCGGCGAAGGCGCGGTTGCCGTCCGGGCTGAGGGCAACGGCGTAGAGTTCGCCCTCCTGCTCGGCGCCGATCGGCGGGCGCAGGACGCCGCGCGGGCTGCCATCCGGCAGCGACCAGAGGCGGAGCGTCTTGTCGTCCGAGACGGTCGCCAGCAGCCGGCCCGCGCTGTCCACCGCCATGCGGCGCACGGGGGCGGTGTGCATGCCGGCCTCGACGCGGAGGATCGGCGCCTGCGGCGGCTCGGCCTGGGTCTGCGCGGCCGGGACGGGCGGGGGCGGCTGCTGGGCCGGGATGATCCCACGGTTCTGCCCACCCGGCGCCTGGGCCCAGACGGCGAGCGCCGGCAGCAGGAGGACCAGCGCGAGGAGAAGCTGCGCAAGGCCCCTGCTGCGGCGGGGGGCGGCGCCGGAGCGCCGCCGGGTCACGTGGCCAGCTCGAAGCCGCTGGCGGCGGCGCGCTGGGCGCTGCCGACCGATTCCGTGAAGTTCTCACGCCGGGCGATGTTGCTGGCGGCCAGCGTGCGGACGTCGCCGCCGCTGCTGCCCATGCTGGCCGGATCGGGCGCCGAGGTGAGCCGCGCCGCCGGCGTGCCGCGGAAGCTCGAGACCTCGGCATAGCCGGTCTGGCCGCTCGGCGCCGAGACCTGGGCGAAGCCGCCGGTCGACGGGCGGACCTGCACCGTCTGCGCGGCAGGCACGGTGCCGATGATCGGCGAAGACGGATCGGGGCGCAGCCGTAGCGGCACCACCGCGGCGGTGCGGGTGGAGACGGTGGCGACGCGGGACTTGCCGGCCATCACCGTGTCCTTGGTGCCCGGCGCCACGGCCTCGATTGCCGTGTCGAACTCGGCACCGCGGGTGCCGATGCGCTGGTTGATGGTCTGGGCGAGCTGGATGTCACGGCCGGTACGGGCCTGCAGGTCGGCCATCTGCGCCTGCGCCACGCCCTGCGGCAGGCGGCCCTGGCGATAGGCCTCCCGGATCTGCTGGGCGCGGTTGAAGCGGCAATCCATCAGCTGGTTGAAGGCGATCTGCGTGCGGTCGAGCTGCGCGTTCTCCCGCGACAAGTCGTTGGCGATCGCCGCGTTGAGCTGCATCTGGTCGGCATTGCGCTGCTGCAGGGCGACGAGGTAGCCGGTGGCCGCACCCGCGACCAGGCCGGCGCCGGCGCCGATCAGCGCGCCCTGCCAGCGGCCGGTGGCGAGGCCGCCGATCAGCGCGCCGGTGAGCGCGCCTGCCGCGGCGCCCTTCAGGATGTCCTCGGCGAAGAAGTCGCCGGTGCTGTCGAGGGCGACGACCTGGGCGCGGCAGGCATCCATGCCGTCATCGGCGCCGATGCGCCCGGCCCGGGTGGACACGCAGCCGGCGGTGAAGAGGCTGGCGGCGGTGACGAGCGCGACGGCGCGGTGGCTTCTGCTGGGCATGGCGGTGTCCGGTCTCGTTTCCCATGGCACGGTATCAATGGCGTCGCATATCCGCCAGAGGGAGGCATCACGGGTATGGGTGACGCACCGGTGGCGATGCGGGCGCGGGGGCGGCGCAGTATCGCGCGGCCCGGGTGAACGAGGCGTTGTGATCGCCGTGGCGGCGCGCCCGCGCCGGCGCCACCCTGCCACCGGTTGCATCCCGAGCCCTGACGGGCGCATTGCGCGGCCGCCGCGGGACCGCGGCATGAGGAGGATCGATGGCGGCAGGCAGGACCACCACCGGCGACGAGCCGATCACCACCGCCGGCCCGGACAACCCGGCGCCGGGGCTGGAGGGCGTGCCGCGCACCGATATCGACCGGGTCGAGCACCTGGTGCCGAGCTTCGTCGAGGCGGCGCTGCGGAGCCCGCTGGTGCTGACGCGGCACGGGCGGGAGGCCTTCGTGCTGATGCCGCTCGACGTGTACCGGCGGTTCTGGAGTTCGGTGCCGCGGCCGCCGCTGATCGAGGGCGACCCGGAGGGCAGTTGACCCGCCGCCGCCGACCGCCGATGCCCCGCCCCGCATGGCAGCCTCCCCCCCGCTTCTGATCCTCCAGGACATCCGCCACTCCCTCGGCACCACGCCGCTGCTGGACGGCGCGACGCTGTCCGTCTCGGCCGGCGAGCGCCTCGCGCTGATCGGGCGCAACGGCAGCGGCAAGTCCACCCTGCTGCGCATCGCGTCCGGCGAGATCGAGCAGAACGGCGGCGGCACGCGCTTCCTGCAGCCCGGCGCCACGCTGCGGTCCCTGCCGCAGGAGCCCGACCTCGGTGGCCACGCCACCACCTGGTCCTATGTGGAAGCCGGGCTCGGCCCCGCCGACGATCCGCACCGGGCGCGCACGCTGCTGGCGGGGCTTGGCCTGACCGGGGAGGAGGAACCGGCGCGCCTCTCGGGCGGGGAGGCACGGCGAGCGGCGCTGGCGCGGGTCCTCGGCCCCTCCCCCGACATCCTGCTGCTGGACGAGCCGACCAACCATCTCGACCTGCCGGCCATCGCCTGGCTGGAGCGCGAACTCGCGGGGATGCGCACCACCGCGCTGGTGCTGATCAGCCATGACCGGCGGTTCCTCGAAAGCCTCTCCCGCGCCATGGTCTGGCTCGACCGCGGCACGACGCGGCGGCTGGAGCAGGGCTTCGCGCAGTTCGAGACCTGGCGCGACCAGGTGCTGGAGGAGGAGGAGCGCGACCGCCACAAGCTCGACCGCCAGATCGTGCGGGAGGAGCACTGGCTGCGCTACGGCGTCACCGCCCGGCGCAAGCGCAACATGCGCCGCGTCGGCGAACTCGCCGCCCTGCGCCAGCGCCGGCGCGAGGCGCTGCGCCCCACCGGCACCGTCCGCATGGCCGCCGCCGAACAGGGTGGCGAGGGATCGCTGGTCATCGAGGCCAAGGGCATCGGCAAGGCGTACGGGGAGGCGCCGCCGGTGGTGCGGGACTTCTCCACCCGCGTGCTGCGCGGCGACCGGATCGGCCTGGTCGGGCCGAACGGCGCGGGCAAGACGACGCTCCTGAACATGCTGACCGGCACGCTGGCGCCGGACGAGGGCACGGTGCGCCTGGGGACGAACCTGTCCATGGTCACGCTGGACCAGAAGCGGGAGGCGCTGGACCCCGCCCTGTCGCTCGCCGAGACGCTGACCGGCGGGCGCGGGGATACGGTCTTCGTGGGCGGCCAGCCGCGCCATGTGGTGGGCTACATGAAGGACTTCCTGTTCCAGCCGGACCAGGCGCGGACGGCGGTCGGCGCGCTGTCGGGCGGCGAGCGGGGGCGGCTGCTCCTGGCGCGCGCGCTGGCCAAGCCCTCGAACCTGCTGGTGCTGGACGAACCGACCAACGACCTCGACCTCGAGACGCTCGACCTGCTCGAGGAGTTGCTGGCCGAGTACAAGGGCACGGTGCTGGTGGTCAGCCACGACCGCGACTTCCTCGATCGCGTGGCGACCAGCGTGATCGTGGCGGAGGGCGAGGGTCGCTGGCAGGACTATGCCGGCGGCTACACGGACATGGTGGCGCAGCGCGGGCGCGGGGTGGAGGCGCTGGCCGGCCCCGCGGCGCCGCCCCCGGCGGCCCCGAAGCCCGCACCCGCACCCGCCGCCGCGGCGCCCCAGAAGAAGCGGCTGAGCCCGGCGCAGCTTCACGCGCTGGCCGCGCTGCCGGCGCGGATGGAGGCGCTGGGCCGGGAGATCACGCCGCTCCGCCAGGCGCTGGAGGACCCGACCCTCTACGAGCGCGATCGCCGCCGCTTCGACCGCTTCAGCGCGGCGCTGGCGGAGAAGGAGGCGGCGCTGGCCGCGGCCGAGGAGGAATGGCTGGCGCTGGAGATGCTGCGGGAGGAGATCGAGGCGGGCTGAATTGGCTGCAAACCGGCGCCCTGCCGACCTATACTTGTGTCATGAGCGCAGCCCTTGCCTTCCTGCCGCCGCGGACGCTGGAGGAGTTCCTCGACTGGGTGCCCCGCCAGGACGGCCCTTTCGAATGGGATGGCGTGCAGCCGGTCGGCATGGGCGGCGGCACGGCCGAACACAGCGAGCTCGCCGCGCGGGTCACGGAGGCCCTTCGGGCCAAGCTGCGCGGTGGCCCGTGCCGGGTATTCGGGTCCGACCTTGGCGTACGGACCAACGGCGGCACCCGGCTGCGCTACCCTGACGTCAGCGTGACCTGCTCGCCGGTGCCGCGGGGGTCGTTGCTGGTGCCCAACCCGGTCCTGATCGTCGAAGTGCTGTCGGACGGCACGGCGGCCATCGACCGCGGCGTGAAGCGGATCGAGTATGCGGGCCTGCCCAGCCTCGCCCGCTACGTCATGCTGGCGCAGGACGCGCCGATCGCCGTGATCTGCGACCGTGCCAACGGCTTCGAGGAGCGGCAGGAGCATGTCGCGCTCGACCTGCCCGAGTTCGACCTGAGCCTGCCCCTCACCGACCTCTACGCCGGGCTGCTGGATTAGCCCCTCGCGTCGAGGCTCCACCGCCCCCGCTCCACCGTCGAGAAGAAGGACTGCACCGCGGCGTTGAAGGCCGCCGGTTCCTCGAGGTTGATGGCGTGCCCCGTACGCGGATGCATCCATAGCCCCG
>JAIYAI010000329.1 GCA_027489135.1 Acetobacteraceae bacterium | reverse complement strand
GCGACATCCGCATCGGCGACATCAGCATCGATGTGCCCGCCGGCGTCTCCGCCTTCACCCAGGACATCGACTTCACCGCGACGCGGGGCTTCGTGCTGCGCGTCTCCGCGGGCATCGACCTCTTCCAGAAGCCTGCTGCCGCAAAGTGGGTGATCCAGGCGATCGACCCGCTGACCGGCGAGGTGCTGGCGGACCAGACCCGCGGTCTGCTGCTGCCGAACGACGCACAGGGCAAGGGCGCCGGCTTCGTGAGCTGGAGCGTGCAGCTCAAGCCCGACATCGCCACCGGGACGCAGGTCTCGGCTCTCGCCGCCGTGCTGTACGATACGCAGCCGCCGGAAGACACGCAGACGCTCGTGCAAGTGGTCGATGCGGTCGCCCCGACCACGCGCCTCACCGCGAATCGCGTCGGCACGTCCGACACCTATTCCGTCACCTATGCCGCGACGGACGACACCGGCGGATCGGGCTTCAGGCACGTCACGATCTATGTCTCGACCGATGGCGGCAACTGGACGATCTGGCAGCGGCAGCTCACCGACGCGAGCGGCAGCCTGGTCTTCACCGGCAGCGCCGGCCACACATACGAGTTCTTGGCCCTTGCCACGGACAATGCCGGCAACCGGGAAACGCCGGCGACGGTGACGGCGCAGGTGCCGACCGACGGTGCCGGCCCGAACCTCGGCACCACGCCGGATACCGGCAGCACGACGGCGCCCAACTACGGCCAGCCGCCGCCGCCGGCGCAGGCGCCCTCGACCAACGCCCTCTTCCTCGCGGCGCAGCAAGCGATCCCGAGCGCGGCGCCGGTCACGCGCGTCAGCGAGTTCGAGACCGTGCTCGCGCCCTTCGTCGGCGAGCGCTTCGCCAGCGGCATCGGCCAGAGCGAGGCCGGGATCGGCCCGCAGGCGATCCTGGAAATGGCGGATGGCAGTTTCCTGGTCGCCGGCGGCGCCAACCGCGGCACGCTCTATCGCGTCCCCGCCGGCGGGGCGGAGACGGCGACGCGTCTGGTCACGCTCGACCAGCCGATTGTCAACATGGCGATGGACCGGCTCGGCCAGCTCTGGGCGACCACGGCGGGTGGGCCGCTGCTGCGGCTCGATCCCGTGACGGGCGGCATCATCGCGCGCTACGGGGAGTCGATCACCAACGCCATCGCGGTCGATCCGCTCTCTGGCACGATCTATGTCAGCACGCCGAAGGGCATCTCCACCTTCGATCCGCTGACCCATGTCTTCACGCAATGGAGTCGCGACGAGAACCTGCGGGTCAACTCCATAGCCGTCGCCAATGACGGCAGCGTCTGGGCGGTGACACTGCCGGATCGCGCGCAGGTGGTGCGCTTCGACGAGCGCCAGCGCGCGGTCACACAGCTCCGCTTCGACAGCCCCATCGACAGCCTGACCTTCGGGCGAGGGGGCACGGCGCTGGCCGGGCTGCTCTTCGTCTCGCACAATGCCGGCCGGATCGGGCCCACCGGCGTCGCCACCGCGGCGAGCGACCTGACGATGGTGGATGTCGCGACCCTGCGGCAGGTGACGCTGGCGACGGGCGGCAGCCGTGGCGGCGTGATCGTCGCCACCAGCGACGGCCGCGTGCTGCTGAGCCAGACCAACCAGGTCGACCGCATCAGCCCCGCCTTCGCCCCGGTGGTGACGGCGACGAATCCGCCGGACGGCGCGGTGGTGCCGCTGCCGCTGCCCTTCATCGCCGTCACCTTCGCCGAGGAGATGGCGACCGATCCCGCCGTCGCGGGCAATGTCCTCGATCCGAAGCAATACACGCTTGTCGGGGCCGCGGTCGGCACCCTGACGCCGCAGACCGTGATCTACGATGCGGCGCGGCGCACCGTGCTGCTCTCCTTCGGCAACCTCCTGGCGGACAGCTACACGCTGACGGTCGGGCGCGTGGTCAGCCTCTACGGCGTGGCCATGCCAGCGCCCTATGTGACGCATTTCCGCGGTCTGGCCGACCTTGCCGGCAGCATCGCTGTGGCGGTGACGGATACGCGCCTCGACCGTTCGACGGGGACGATTTCCTACGATCTCGCGCTGACGAATATCGGCACGGACCCGATCCGCCTGCCCGCGGTGCTGGTGCTCGATCCCAATGCCGGCAGCACCGGCCTGCCGCGTGGCATCAGTGGCCAGACCGATGACGGGCGCTACCTGATCGACCTCAGTGCCTATCTTCCGGCGAGCGGCATCCTCGCGCCGGGTGCCACGGTGCGCGGCACCACCGTCACCATCACGACCGCCAATGGTGGCCGCGGCGACTTCACCATCGGCATCTCCGCCGCCTCCGTGGCGAACCAGCCGCCGGTCTTCACCAGCACCGCGCCCACGACGACGGCGGTCGGTGCCGCCTTCACCTACCAGGCGGTGGCGACCAGCCCGACCAACCGGACGCTGTTCTACCACCTGCTCTCAGGCCCGGCGGGCCTGACGGTCGATTCACGCACCGGCCTGGTCACCTGGCAGGTCGGCGCCGGCGCGGCGGCGACCACGCCCGTCGCCCTGCAGGTCTTCGACGACCGGGGGGCCTCCGCGATCCAGCGCTTCGTCCTGCGCGTCGCGGGCGGCAGCGAGGCGCCGCGCTTCGTCAACCTCGCCGCCGAGGTGACCGGGCGCGAGGGCACGGCCATCCAGTTCAGCGTCGGTGCCACCAGCCCCTCCGGCGCGGCGCTGCTGGTCACGGCCGACAACCTGCCGCCGGGTTCCACCTTCGATCCCGCGACGCGAATCTTCACCTGGACGCCAGGCTATACCAGCGCCGGCACCTATCCGCAGGCGCGCTTCACGGTCACGGACGGCACGCTCTCCACCACGCAGCAGGTAACCTTCCGCATCGCGGAGGCGCCGCAGCCGGTCACCCTGGCGCCGATCGCGGCGCAGACCCTCAGCGCCGGACAGCGCGTGGTGATCCTGCCGCAGGTGACCGCCACGCCGGGCGCCGCGCTGACCTTCAGCGCAGACGAACTGCCCTTCGGCGCGGCGCTGGACGCCACGACGGGTCGCTTCACCTGGACGCCGATGTACGACAAGGAGGGGACCTACCGCTTCAACCTCTCCGTCACCGACGGCACCACCACGGCCACGCGGCCGGTGGACCTGACGGTGCTCTACGCGAACACCCCACCGGTCTTCGTGCAGGACGGCGGCTACCAGGTCTACAACGGCCAGGCGCTGGGCGTGCTGGTCTTTGCCTTCGACCCGAACAACCCGAACTATGTCCCGCCGATCCGCGATGCTGCGGGAGTGTTGGTGCCGCAGACCGACATCCTGCCGACCGTCGCCGTCGCGCCGATCGATCCGCTGCCCGAGGGCGCGACCTTCGATCGGGATACGCTGCAACTCGTCTGGACCCCGCGCTTCGGCCAGATCGGCGAGCACGTCTTCCGCTTCCGCGCGACGCAGGTCGCTGGCTTCACCGGCCTGGCGCTGAGCACGGAGGTCAGCATCCCGGTCACGGTGCTGGCGCTGGTGCAGCCGCCGGTCATCGCGCCCGTGGCGAATTTCAGCATCGCGGCCGGCGCCACCGGCGGCTTCGATGTCTCTGCGACCGATCCGCAGGGCCGCCCCCTGACCCTGAGCCTGGAGAACGACAGCCAGGGCCTGCCCGTGCCGGGCTACATCACCCTGGTCGACAACGGCAACGGCACGGGGCGGGTCAGCGTCGCGCCGGTGCCGGGCAACCGCGGCAACGTCACCATCAACCTGATCGCGCGGTCGGCGGCGGACGCCAACGGCCCGGCCCGCGCCGCGCGGGCGAGCTTCGTCGTCACCGTCAGCAGCCTGAACGAGCCGCCGACTCTGGCCCCGCTGGCCGACATCGTCGCCGGCCCCGACACGGCGTTGGAGCTTCCCGTCCTCGCCGGAGATCCGGACCAGGGGCCGCTGCGCTACGCCGTCAGCGGCTTCGGCGGCGCCAGCATCGTCGAGACCGCGGTCTATGGCCGTCCCCAACTGGTGCTGGTGGCGGAAGGCGCAGCGCCCGGCGACTACACGGTGACCGTCACGGTCACCGATGACGGCAATGCCGGCGCGACCACGCCTCTCAGCACCAGCCAGAGCTTCGTGCTGCGCGTGCGGGCGACGAACACCGCACCGCTGCTTGCCCCGGTGGGTGCGCAGGAGGCGGCGGAGGGCGCGGCCTTCGCGCTGCAACTCGCCGCCGAGGACGCGGAGGAGGACGGCGTCAGCTACACGGCGACCGGCCTGCCGAACGGCGCGACGCTCGATCTCCGCAGCGGGCTGCTGCGCTGGACGCCGGCCTATGGCCAGGCCGGCACCTACAGCATCACCCTGACCGCGACGGACGGGCAGCTTTCCAGCAGCGAGACCATCCGGCTGACGGTGGCGCGCACCACCCTCGCGCCGCTCTTCGTGCCGGTGGCCAGCCAGACGGCGCGGCAGGGCATCGAGTTCTTCGCCACCGTGCAGGCCGTCTCGCCCACCGGCGACCCGGTCTCGCTCAGCGCCGTCAGCATCCCGGAGGGCGCGACCTTCGACCCCGCCACCGGCCTGTTCGACTGGTTCCCCGGCTTCGACCAGGACGGGCTGTTCACCGCGACCTTCGCCGCGACGAACCCCTTCGGCCAGAGCGCCGAGATGAGCTTCACCATCCTGGTGCAGAAGGTCGCGCGTCCGCCGGTGCTGCAGGCATCGGACCGCAATTTCGTCATCGGGCGGGAGGCCAGCTTCGCCCTCGGCGCGACTTCACCCGATGCCGACGCCGTGCTGCGCTATTCCGCGAAGGACCTGCCGGACGGCGCGACGCTCGATCCCGTCACCGGCATCGTCACCTGGACACCAGGGCCAGGACAGGCCGGGACCTTCACGCCGACCTTCTTCGTCACCGACGGCCTCCTCACCACGGCGCAAACGCTGGTCTTCCGCGCGGCTCTCAGCCTGCCAGCGCCCAACGTCCGCATCGACGTCACGCCGAGCTTCCCGGGCGTGCCGGGCCAGCCCGTCATCGTGCAGCCCGTCGCGGGCGGCCTCGCCGATATCGTCTCGATCCGCCTGTTCCGGGACGGGGTCGAGGTGCCGCTCGATGCGCTGGGCCGCGCCACCGTCACGCCGACAGCGCCGGGCAAGATCACGCTGCGCGCCGTGGCAGTCACGGCGGATGGTGCAACGGGCGAGGCGATCTTCACGCTGAAGACGCGCGACCCGGCGGCGACTGCGGCGCCGGTCGTCGGCTTCGCCGCCGCGACCCAGGGCGCCTATGTCACCGACCTCACGGCCATCGCGGGCAGCGTCGTCGACGGCAACCTTGATGGCTGGGTGCTGGAGATCGCCGCGGGCGTCGGCAGCGCGATCGGCACCTATCGCGTCCTGGCGACCGGCGACGCCGCGATCTCCGGCACGCTCACGCGCCTCGACCCGGCGGCGCTGCAGGCTGGATTCTACACGCTGCGGCTGACGGCGACGAACATCTCCGGCCTCGTGTCCTCCGTGCAGACGGCGATCGAGGTCGATCCGGCCAGCACCGCCGGCACCTATCGCCGGCAGGTGACGGATCTCGTCCTGGCGCTGGGCGGCGTGAACTTCAGTCTGCGGCGCGACTACGCCAGCGGCGCCGGCACGGAGGGGCTGTTCGGCCCGGGATGGTCGCTCAACCCCTTCGACGTCGCGCTGCAGGTCAACGTGCCGACGACCGGACTGGAAGCGCTGGGGCTCTACGGCGCCTTCTCGGACGGGACACGCCTCTACCTCACGCGACCCGACGGGGTGCGCACGGGCTTCAGCTTCGCGCCCACCGCCGAGACGCTGGGCGGGCTGACGCTGTACCATCCGGCCTGGCGCGCCGACGACAGCGCCGCCGGCTGGACGCTCGCGCCGCTCAGCGACGCGACGCTGGTGAAGATCGGCAACCGCTACTACGACAGCGCGACCGGCGCGCCCTACAACCCGGCAGCGATCGAGGGTGCAAGTTACCGCCTGACGGCGCCTGACGGTACGGCGTACATCATCGATCCCGCCATCGGAATCACGCGCATCGTCACGGCGCAGGGTGCGCTGGTGGTCAGCGCCAGCGGCGTGACCGGGCCGGACGGCAGCACGCTCACCTTCCTGCGCGATGCCGCCGGGCGCATCGCCCGCGCCCAGGCGCCCGACGGCAGCGCGGTGATCTACGCGTACGACGCCGCGGGACGCCTGGTGCAGGCGCGCAACCTGTCCGCCGGCACCAGCGAGCTCTACGCCTATGATGCGGAGGACAGGCTGATCGCCGCCGTCGCCGGCGGCGGCGCGGGGCGTTCCATCACCTATGGCACGGCGGCCGATGGACGGGCGACGGTGACCGATGCGCCGATCCGCGCCGATCTTGGCGTGGCGGCGCAATTCACGGCCGCGACGCGTACCGATTCCCTCGCCGCCGGGGCGCGGGAGATCTACACCTTCAGCCTGCGCCCGTCGGAACTGGCGACGGCGCCCGCCGGCACGGTGATCCTGCGCGTGGCGCTGCGGGCACTGGATGGCCAGGCGCTGGACGCGCCGGTGATCGATGGCGTCGCCGCGTCAGCCGTGGAGCGGGACGGCGACGCGCTGGTCGCGCTCTTCGCAATCGATCATGCGGACCTGTTCCGGCTGCACGTCGGCGGCGGCGCCGGGCGCTTCACCCTCGCCCTCTCCTTCGCGGGCGACATCAACCTCGATGCCCGCGTCGATGGATCCGATACGGTGTTGCAGGCTGCCGGCGGTGCGGGCACGGATATCGACGGGGACGGCCAGGTCGACCTGACCGACCGGGACCTGCTGGCCGCGAATTATGGTGTCCGGGCGAATACCGGCCCGGTGCTGCCGGCGACGACGCCGGAGTTCAAGACCCATGTCGACCTGACGACGGCCATCGCGCTGACGGACCTCGCCGCCGATCCCGACGGCGACCTGCTGTCCTTCCGCATCCTGGGCGCGCAGGGCGGCACGGCGGCCATCACCCCGGACGGGCGGATGCTTCTGTTCACGCCGGCGAGCGGCCTGGCGGGCGCGGCCAGCGTGACCATCGAGGCCGATGACGGGTTCATCCGCTCCGGGCCGGGGACGGTGCGGATTACCATCAGCGACGCGGCGCTGACGCATATCGACTTCGACCAGCTTCGCATCCTCTTCTCCGGCGCCGGTGCTTCCGCGGCCGTGAAGGTCTATGCCGACTTCGAGGATCAGCAGGATGTCCTGGTCCCGCTATCCTATGTGAACGCCCGCGTCGAGAACACCGCGGTGGCGCGGCTGAGCCCCGATGGCCTGCTCACCGCGCAGGGCAACGGCGCCACCGTCCTGCGGGCGGAGCGCGGCAGCATCGCCGCCGCGACCGTCGTCGCGGTGGGCGAACCCACGAATGCCCGGCAGACCATCGCCAGCCTGCTCAACATCAACCCGTATCCGGAAACCGTCACGCTGCTGCCGCAGGGCGCGACGCGCAGCATCATCACACGCCTCGGCACGACGCAGGACAGCTTCGTGCAGCCGGGCGAGGGCATCACCTTCGTCTCGATGAACAGCGCCATCGCCAGCGTCGACGCGAACGGGCTGATCACGGCGCATGCGCCGGGGACCGTGGACATCAAGGTGCTATGGACCTGGGGCGAGGGCGTGGTCCGTGTGCAGGTGAAGGAGGCGACGGTCGGCTCCTCGGCGGTGGTGGGGCAGGAGGGCGGCATCCTGCGGACGCAGGACGGCATCGCGGTCGCCTTCGGTCAGGGCCAGCTCGCCAGCGATTCGACGGTGCGCATCACCCGCATCGCGGAGGACGCGCTGCCGTTGCCCATGGTGGGCGGCAGTACCGGCGCCTTCGAATTCGCTGGCGCCTTCTCCCTCGACATCGATGGCTCCGCACTGACCGGCGCGGTGCAGATGGCGCTGCCGGTCGCGGGCACCGCGAGCCCGGGCGACAAGGTCTATTTCTTCCAGCGCGTCTCGCTGAACACCGGCCCCAACGGGACGATGCAGGACTGGTGGGCGGTGATCGACAGCGGCGTCGTCGGCGCCGACGGCATCGCGCGCACCGCCTCCCCGCCCTATTTCGGCTACCAGAAGACCGAGCCGCTGGTGAGCTTCCCGGGGCTCACATACCGCGGCGACGTGCTGGTGGCGCGGGCGGCGATGCCGACCAACGACTGGTCCGTCGACCTCGGGCTCGAGGCGGCGCTGGCCTACATCACCATCCCGCTGATGGGTCTCGCCGCCATCGTGCCGGGCGGCGCCGTGGCAGTGGCAGCCATCGCGATCTCGACCGCCGTGGCGCCGATCGTCAACAATATCGTCAAGCTGGAAAGCTGGCGGGTCACCTCGGATCTCGACATCAGCCGGTTCGAGATCCCGATCGAGTTCGACCCGACCAGGGTGCTGCAGCCGTCGCACATGACGCCGACGCTGCCGACGCTGGCGTCGCCGACGAAACTGAAGCCGCTGATCACGGCCGTCACGCCGGAGCCGCAGGCGGACGGGTCCGTGCTGCTGACCATCAGCGCCACGGGCATCGGCCTGAACAACACCGCCGAGGTGATCTTCCAGTTCGGCGGGCGGGAATATGCGGCCATCGTCGCCCCCGCGGATATCAGCTTCACGCCGGATCCCGGCAACGCCGACCCGCGCGCGGGCACGACGACCTGGAAGCACGTCGCCGTGCCGGATGGCGTGCTGCTCGGCCTTTCGGGCATCGTCGTGCGCGCGCAGGTCGGCAAGGTGAAGTTCGACAACCCGAGCACCAGCCCTGTCGCCACCATCGCCAACAAGGGCAACTACGTCTTCACCGGCGACGTGCGCGGCCAGAAGCTGGAAGTCATCGGCCGCGAGCCCAACACGCCGGCCGACGCGAACAAGGTGCTGAAGACGATCGACCTGAGCGGCTTCCCGAACGCGATCGAGGTCTCGAAGGATCTCAGCCGCGTCTTCGTGGCGACGAGCGGGGGCATCGACATCATCGACGGCTTCACCTTCAGGCGCTACGGCCGTATCGATGTCGGCGGCGACGGCAATGTCACGGCGCTGGCGCTGAGCCCGGACGGCATGCGGCTCTATGCCGCGGTCACCGGACGGGTGCTGGCCTACGACGTGAACCCGGGGAACTACAAGTTCGCCTACGACCCGGCGAAGCCGCTGCCCTACACGAAGACTGTGATCGACCTAGGCGGCGTGCCGAACCCCACGGGCTACATCGCCGCGATGGCGATGAATTCCGACGGCACGCGGCTCTTCGTCGCCAGTCCGGGTAGCCGGTTCTTCGGCAATGGCGCGACCTCCATCGTCGCCGGCGCGCGGGTCCATGGCGTCGTCGCCATCGTCAACGTCGATCCCGACGACAAGCCGACGGATCCGAAGGACAACCGGCAGCGCTGGAACCAGGTGATCGGCCGGGTGGATGGCGGGCTGGAGCCCTGGAAGGTCGTCGCCAGCACGACCGACCCGAAGCGCGTCGCCTTCACCTCCCGCGGCGACCTGCGGGCGGGCTTCCACACCATCACGATCACCAACGACGATCCGCGCAATTTCCGGGTGATCGTCAATCGTGCAGGCTCCGACAACGCCTCCGGCCAGCCGATCAGCATGGTGCTGAACAAGGAGCCGATCGGCACCGCCTATATCGGCCTGCGCACCTCCGACGGCGCGCAATTCGGCGAGACTCCGGTGCCGATCAACGGGCAGAAGGTGGATCTCGACATCCGCAACGCGACCGGCATCGCCATCCTGCCCGACCTGACCTATGCCTTCGTCGCCGACTGGAATTTCCCGCGCTTCTACTACGAGAACGCGCAACTCGCGACCGACAACGAGAACCTGCACGACATCGGCGCCAAGATCGGCATCATCCGCGACCCCTTCGGCCTGAAGGGCAAGCCGCAGCTCATCGCCTCCACCACGCCGATCCCGCTGGCCTTCGCGGACGACCTGGTGCTGAACGGCGACGGCACGAAGCTCTTCGCCAGCTACCGCGGCGTCGGGAACATCCTGGTCTTCAACGTGCGCGACCTGATCGCCCAGGCGACGCGGGAAGGGCTCGCGCTCGACCGCTATGCTGTGGACGACCCAATCAGGAACCCCGCGCCGGGCCTCACCATCAACCTGGCCGGCATCGACGTGCCGAAGCTGACGCGCGGCCTGGCTGCGCAGCAGGTGAAGTCGATCGAGCTGATCAGCCCGCTCGAGGAGGTCGACGTTCACGCGGCGACTCCGGAGCTGCTGAGGTTCCGCTTCGAGGTCGACATCGCGGCGCTCGGCCTGCAGCAGGGATACGATCCCGTCGCGGACGAGCCCACGATCGAGCCCTATCACGCGGACCTCTATGTCAGCGCCCTGCTGCCGGGCGAGGGGCTCTGGCCGAACGACCCCGAGCATCAGCGGTCCAACATCGACCTGTCGCTCCTCGGGGTCAGCGGCGTCGGCACGGGCATCGGCGCGCAGGAGCAGGAGCCGGGCCTCGACCTCCCGGACGCCAACCCGAACCGGATCTACACCTAGAAGCAGAATTTCGCCGAAGGCTTCAAGATGGGGTACCGGTACACGATCGGGATCGACCGGACCGTCACGAAGCAGGAATTCGTCCAGGCACTCTGGAGCGAGCGGCAGACCGAGATCGTCTTCGACGCCGCCCTCTCGCGCATCCTGACCGCCGGCCAGAGCTACTACTGGGGCGTGCAACTGCGCGAGGACTACGGCTCCCGGACGTCGGCCAGCTTCCGCACGGCGCCGATCGCCGCAACAGCCACCTACGGCACCGTCACGGTGCTGACGCACGGATTCCAGTTCGATCCTGCGGTGCTCGTGCCCGACAACAACTACCGCCTGCTCGCGCCCCGGGCCTTCATGGAGATGGGCGAGCTGGTCGCGGCGGCGGATGGCGGCGGCGTGGTGCTGCAGTACGACAAGCAGACCGGGCGCTGGGTGGACGTGAACTCGCCCCGGGACGCGGACGGCAACCGTACCGTCTACGGCGCCGCGGCGCTGAAGACCGGCAAGAGCGTCGTGCTGGTCTCCGACTGGTATGCCGAGAGCGCGATCAGCGACACCGGCTTCTCCGAGGCCGCGGCCGACTCGATCTTCGCCTCCCTCGTCGAGCTGAACGTGCAGACCGGCGGGAAGCTGTTCGGCTCCGCCCTGCACTTCATCGGCCACTCGCGCGGCACCTCGGTGAACTCGGAGGTGATCCAGCGGCTCGGGACCTATTTCCCGTCGAAGACCGACATCCAGATGACCTCGCTGGATCCCCATGAGTTCGACCAGGCGAGCCTCGACATCCCGCTCTCGGCGCTGCTGAAGACCGTCGAGAATGTTCTCGTGGTGGCGAAGACGGCGGCGGTCGCCTCGCTCGCGGTGGGCAACCCGACGGCGGGCGTCATCGCCCGCGTCGTGGACCGCCTGAACCGGGCCATCGAGCGTATGCTGCTGGCGGCGGACGCGCTCGGCATCGCCATCGATCCGATCCCCTATGCCGACTTCAAGGATCCGGACGTCGTCTACTGGAACAACATCCGCTTCGCCGACAACTACTACCAGCAGGCGGCGACCGAGACCTCCCAGTCCAACAACCTGGCCTATGCCTTCAACGTCGCCGGCACGGTGTTCACGGCGATCGGCGACCCGAGGGAGGCGGCGGCCAAGGCGCTGCAGTTCTTCAACCAGCAGAAGGCGATCATTGTCGCTGATGCGAAGCGTGCGTTCGACGCCCTCGTCGTCGCGGTGAAGGCGGATACGGGAGCGGCGATCGATCGCCTGCGCACGCAGTTCGTGACCGACGCCAAGCAGGCCGTCCGGGACCTCGAGCAGAAGATCCAGCAGGAGACGGAGGCCCAGTTCAACGCCTTCATCGACACGCTGGTGGGCGACGCCAAGGCGGCCGCGCAGGGCCTGGCGAACCGCATCCGCCAGAACGCGATCGACGCCGCCGGTCAGCTTCTGACGGACCTCTCGGCGCTGGTGGAGACGACAGCGACGCAGTTCGGCGAGACCCTGCTGGACACCATCGTCACGAAACTCTCGACCGCAAAGCTCGAGAATGCGCTGACGGTGGCGACCGAGCTCGGCAACCTGACGGTCGACAGGCTGAAGACGACCTTCGTCAACCTGATCGAGGAGATCAGGATCCGGGCGACGCAGGCGCTCGACGCGCTGGTGCTGAAGAACAAGGCCGATGCGGAGGCGGCGCTGCGCGATTTCGGCGCCCAGGTCGTCGCCGATGCGAAGACAGCGCTGGAGACGCTCGGCCGCAAGGTGCTGGAGCATGCGCAGGAGACGGTGCGCCAGCTTCTTGTCTTCGAGACCGAGCGGACGGAAAAGGCGCTCGCCGACCTCGTCGCACTGCTGAAGTCCGAGGCGGTGGAGAAGCTCGTCGGCACGGCGCGGCAGGAATTCGACCGGCTCAAGGCCCTGGTCGAGGAGAAGGCGGTCACCGTGCCCACCTTCACCGCCACGCCGAACGGACGGCCCATTGCGACCACGGACATCAACCAGAGCCTCGACCAGCTCTCCGGTTTCGGATCGGAGGACTTCACGACTCTCGGCATTGCGCTGCAGGGCCTGGGTCTCGGCGTCGGCGGCGCGCACAGCCGTGTCTGGCAGTGGTATGCGGGGACGATCAACACCTCGATCCAGAGCTTCCAGGGCGCGAACATCTGGCGACGCCTCAGCGACACCGGCCTGCGCGCTACCGCCTTCGGCATCCCGCTGACCGGGCAGGAGTATTCCTCCACCGGCTGGTACTTCGCCGATCCGAAGCGCGTGCTCGACGAGGGCAACCCGCAGGGTCAGTACATCGCCGCCAGCGCCGGCATTCCCCTCGGCAACAGCGTGATCAAGGAGGGCGTCGGCGCCGGCTTCTACTTCGCCTTCAACGGTGGCGGCTTCGAGTTCGCACCCGCCAACCCGTCCGGCGAGAAGACCGAGACCTCGGAGAGCAACACCGAAGCGGGGCTCGACCCCGATCACGTGCCCGCGGTGGAGACCGTCTTCAACGGCAATTTCCAGCAAGGCATCCGGCAGTCGCTGTTCACGCACATCTACGACCCGACCGCCGATTGGGGCCGCTTCCCGCTGAGCTACCAACTGCCGGGCTGGTCCTTCCATGGCGGCTCGGGCTTCCGGCTCGGCGCCAAGGTCAACGTGCCGGGCTTCGGGCAGATCGGCGGTTCGCTCGACGTCACCGGCCTCTTCGTCGTGCCGACGAACGTGAAGGACCAGGTCAAGCCGGTCGTCGACAGCTATATCTCATCGGCGGTCGACAAGGTCGCGGACTACCTGAAGACGCTCTATCTGAAGAAGGCCGGCGCCTTCCGCATCCCGGAGATCCCGGACCCCAATGCCGTGCCGGAGCTTTACGCCCAGTTCGTCAAGACCTTCGGCGCCGATGGGCTCGGTGGCGAGGGCACGGATTTCTTCGCGCAACTCGAGTCAGCCGACCGCTTCGCCACCAATGTGCAGAAGTGGCTGGACGGCAACACTGTCAGTCCGCTTGCCAGCGCCCAGATCGGTGCGGTCAACCTCGGCGAGATCTTCAAGCTCGACGGCAAGAATCTCTTCCAGGCCAGCGCGATCGAGAAGTTCAAGGGCTTCCTGATCAACAACGCCGACGCCATCCTCACCTCGCTGCTGCCGCAGCCTGGCCAGGGCATACTCTTCGGCGGCGCGACCGCGCTGCAGACCGTCCTGCGCACCGCCTTCGAACTGGCGACGGGCAACGACGATTCCTACAAGGAGTTCACCGACGCGGTCTTCGCCAGCGTCACCAACCTCTCCGACTTCTCCACGCTGACGCATGACCGGCTCTTCGTCCCGCAGGACGCGAGCTGGGTGAACTTCAACCTCTACGTGCCGCTGGCGCTCACGCCCAGCACCAAGGTGCGCGTGACCATCGCGCTGGCCGATGCCAATGAGGTCGCCAACCGTACCGGACCGCTCGACGCCATCACCAATACCGCCGTGGCCGTGCACGAGGACATCCGGATCGACGGCGCCTTCTTCCAGAACATTGCCGGCCACGTGGCGATCCCCGCGGCATTCAAGGGACGCTCGGTGCTGATCTCCTTCAAGGCGATCAACACCGACAGCAACCGCAGCCTCGACGGCGCCATCGTCGGGCCCGGCGACAGCGCCATCGCCTTCGACGGCTCCTCGAACCCGCTCGACGCCTTCAGCGCGTTGTTCATCCTCCAGAATGTCAGCCTGGGCACCACGCCGGACGACAACGACTACGTCGCGGTCCCGCCCTCGCCGCAACTGGCCGAGCGGTCGATCATCGTCACCGGCACGCCGACGACGACGTTGAGTCTGGAGGCGGTGACCGCCGCGGCGGAGCTTGCGAAGGAGTACTGGATCGATAGCGGCCTGGTCTCCGGGGCGGCGGCGCGACTCGACACCATCCGGATCAATATCGGCCTGCTGTCGGGCGGCGCGATCGGGGCCTACAGCAACGGGACCGTCACGCTGGATGCGTCCGGCGCGGGCCTGGGCTGGTACGCCGGCCTCGGGGCCGAGGACTACGGTACCGGACCCGACGGCACGCTGCTCGCCCGCCCGGGGACCGAAGCGGCGGCGCGCTTCGACCTGCTGACGGTGCTCCAGCACGAGTTCGGCCACGCGCTCGGCCTCGATGACATCCCGACGGGCCTGGCCCAGGGCGCACTCATGGCCAGCACGCTGAAGGCCGGTGTGCGCAAGCTGCCCTCGGCGAAGGATCTCAACAGGCCGGTGGCGCCCATCGCGCCGGTCGTGGTCCGCAGCGACGTCGTGGCGATGCTCGATGGCGACGCCACGGCGTCTGCCCTCGCCGCCGCGCCCGTCGCGCCGGCCGGGCCGCTGCAGAACGGCGATTTCGCGGTCAGCGACCCCGCGGCCCAGGGCTTCGGCTGGACCAGCACCGGCACGGTCGGCCTTGCGGGCGGCATCGCCACCCTGTCGGAAAACCGCACGCAGTTGTCCTCCCTGCGCCAGACCCTCTCGCTTGGCGGGACGGAGACGACGCTGCGCTTCACCCTCCAGGGCGGGACCCTCGCCCAGGCGGTCGGGAGCCCGCCGGAAGCCTTCGAGGTGGCGCTGCGCGATGCCGCGACGGGCGCCTCGGTGCTCGGTGCGATCGGCCTCGGCAACACCGACGCGCTGATTAACCTGCAGGCGGATGGCAGGATCCGCTTCGCCACAGGCGTCACGGTGGGCGGCCTCGCCTCGGGCGATGTGCTCGACCTTGCCGGCGGGCCGGTGCTCGTCACCATCGATCTCGCGCAGATCGCGCGCGGGCGGAACCTGACGCTCAGCTTCGACCTGATCACCTTCGGCGATAACACCGCATCTATCCGCCTCGGCGCCATCAGCACGGGCCTTGCGAATGGTCCCGTGCTGGTGCCGGACAGTGCCACGGTCACCCAGGGTGCCGCGCTGCTGCTCGACGTGCTGGCGAATGACGGCGGCACGGGGCTGACCATCACCGGCGTCACCGCACCCGCGCAGGGCACGGCGGTGATCCAGGACGGGAAGATCCTCTACACCGCGCCCGCCGGCTATCTCGGCGCCGACAGCTTCACCTACACGGTGACGGATTCGAACAACGTCAGCGCCACCGCCACGGTCGCCCTGACCATCGAGGCCGGGATCACCCCGATCGCGCTCACGGCCGATACCGCGACGGTGCTTCAGGATGGCTCCGTGCTGATCGACGTGCTCGGCAACGACAGCGGGCTCGGGCTGACGCTGCAATCGGTCACGCCGCCGACGCATGGCACGGCGGTGATCGAGAACGGCAGGATCCGCTACACCCCGGCCGCCGGCTATAGCGGTCCCGACAGCTTCGGCTACACGGTGCGCGACAGCCAGGGCCAGGTCGCCGGTAGCGGCGTCGCCGTCACGGTCCAGGCTGTCGTCGCGCCGCCGGTGCTGGCGGCCGATGCCGCGACGCTGGTGCAGGACGGCTCGGTGCTGATCGACGTGCTCGGCAACGATTCCGGCAGCGGCCTCACCCTCACCGCGGTGGGCACGCCGCTGCACGGCACGGCGGTGATCGAGAACGGGAAGATCCGCTACACGCCGACTGCCGGTTACACCGGCGCGGACAGCTTCGGCTACACCGTCACCGACATCGCATCGCAGACCGCGTCCAGCACCGTTGCCATCACCGTGCAGGCGACGACCGCGCCGCCCAGCCTTGCGGCGGACACGGCGACGCTGGTGCAGAACGGATCGGTGCTCATCGACGTGCTGGGCAACGACGCCGGCACGGGCCTCGTGCTGGACAGCGTCACGACGCCGCTGCACGGCACCGCGGTGATCCAGGCCGGTAAGGTGCTCTACACGCCGACCGCGGGCTACAGCGGCGCCGACAGCTTCGGCTACACGGTGCGCGACGCCGAATCCCGCACCGCGTCCAGCACCGTCTCGGTCACCGTCACCGCGCGGCCGGCCCTGGTCGGCACGGCGGACAGCGCGACGCTGGCGCAGGATGACTCCGTCTTGATCGACGTGCTGGCGAACGATAACGGCAGCGGCCTCGCGTTGCTGTCCGTGACGCAGCCTGCGCATGGCGCGGCGGTGCTGGAGGCGGGGAAGATCCGCTACACGCCGACCGCCGGCTATGTCGGGCTCGACGCCTTCACCTACACGGTGGTCGACGCCTTCGACGGCACCGCCACGGTGCAGGTCGGGCTGACCGTCACCGCCGTCGCGCCGACTGCCGGCGCCGACAGCGGCGCTGTGGTGCAGGGGCGCAGCGTCCTGCTCGACCTGCTGGCGAATGACGGCGGCACCGGCCTGGTGCTGACCTCGGTCGGCAGGCCGAACCACGGCACGGCGGTGATCCAGGACGGCAAGCTGTTCTACAGCGCGGCCTTCGGCTTCGTTGGCACCGACACGCTGAGCTATGTCGTCACCGCCGCGAACGGCTTGACCGCCAGCGGCAGCGTCACCCTCACCGTGCTGGCCGATGTGCCGCCCCTCGCGGGCGAGGACGCAGCCCGCCTGGTCGAGGACGGGGCGCTGCTGGTCGACGTGCTGGCCAACGACACCGGCACGGGCCTGGTCATCACCGCCTTGACCCTGCCCGCGCACGGGACCGCCATCGTGCAGGATGGAAAGATCCTCTACACCGCGGCCATCGGCTATACCGGCGGGGACCAGGTCAGCTACACGGTCACGGACGCCAACGGCCAGACCGCCACCGGGACGCTGCTCCTGACCATCGTCACCCGCGCGACGGCGGAGGGCGACGTTCACCTCAAGACCTTCGACGGCTTCGAATACGACTTCCAGGCGACCGGCGATTTCGTGCTGGTCGAGGCGACGGCGCCCGGCGACAGCTTCATCGTCCAGGTCCGCCTCGATCCCTGGCGCGGCATGCCGGGCACCAGCATCACCACGGCGATCGCAGCGCGGGTCGGCGAGGACGTCGTCACCTTCGACCTCGGCGGGCGCATCGCGGTGGATGGCGTCTTCGCCAGCCTGCCGCCCTTCGGCACGGGTAGCCTGCTGCTCGGCGGCGGCAGCCTCACCGCGACCACGGCGCGCGACGTGGTGCTCGCCTGGACGGATGGCCGCCAGATGGCGGTGCGCGACATGGGCGAATGGCTCGATATCGCGCTGCTGCTCGGGCCGCAGGACGGGGCGGGGACGGTGCGGGGCCTGCTCGGCACCAACTCCGGCATGGGGGCGGAGTTCCGCACGCCGGACGGCACCCTGCTCGGCACGCGCCTCTCCGCCGCCGAGATCATGGGCGTCTATGCCGATGCCTGGCGCGTCGCGTCGGGCCGGTTGCTGCTGCCGCCGCTGGTGGTCGAGGCCGAGGCTGTGCCCGCCGGTATGCCCGCGCCGGACCCGACCATCCTGGTCACCGTCGCGCCGCAGCCCGAGGCGCTGCCGCCGCTGACGCCGCTGCAGGCCACGGCGCCGATCCTCCTGGCGCCGCCGCCGGCGCCAGGGCCGGTGCTGGCGGCGCTGCCGCCCGGCGGCTCGGGCCGCCCGCAGCCGCCGGCGCGCAGCCAGGCCGCCGAGACCCCGCGGCCTGCCGCGACCGCGGAGACGCCGCCCGCTGGTACGGCGCATGGCGTCCCCACCCTCACCATCGCCCCGGCCGAGGCGCCGCTGCCGGAGGCCGTCGAACCTCCGGGGCAGTTGCCCCCCGCCGGCGACCTGCCGATGGTGGAGGAGGAGCGCCCCACGCCGGAGCGCGCCGCCGATGCCGGCCCGATCCGCGAGGACACCGCTGCGCGCCTCGCCACCAACCTCGCCGCCGCGGCGCTCGCCTTCTCGGTCGCCGTGCCGCGCCGTGCGACGCGCGCCACCACCCGGCTGCCGCTGATCTTCCGCGGCGACGGCACGGCGCGGCGCATCGCCTTCACCGCCGGCTTCGATCCGGCCCGCCTCGGCGTCGCGGCCATCCATGCGGGCCCCGACCTGCCCGAGGGTGCGACCATCGCCCTGGAGCGGATCGAGACGGCCGATGGTGACGAGACGGTGGCGATCACCGTCGACTCGCCCGTGGCGATCCCGGAGGGCGACCGTACCCTCGGCCTGTTGGAGGTGGTGATCGGGCAGGACCTGGGCGCGGAGACGGCGCCGCTGCTCGACCTCGCGATCGCCGCGATCGACGGGATGGTGCAGCCCATGCCGGACCGCCAGGGCCTGCGCGTGCTCGGTGCGCTGGCCGCCGATCCCGCCGATCCTGCGCGGCCCGTGCTGCGCCTGATCGGGGGCGCGGAGAGCGGTGCCGCGATCTGGCGGGCGCCGCGCACCGCGCCGCGCATGCTGCCCGGGCAGGATGTCGTGCTGGTGACGCGCGTCACCGGCGCCGGCGTGACCGTGCCGGCGGACCTCCCCGCCACCGCCGGCGGTCTGGCGACCCTGCCGGTGACGCTGGCCGCCGGGCAGGCGCTGTCCCGGGCGCGGCTGACGCTGCGCTTCGATCCCGTGGCGCTCAGCCTGCTCGCCGTGCGGGCCGATCCCGGCGCCCGGCGCCGCATGACGGTGACGCCGGCGGCGGAAGGCGTGGTCACGGTCGAGATCCAGGCCGCCGTGGCGGCGGGGCCGGTAGACGGGCTGCTCGCCCTCTTCGACCTGCAGCCGGCGCCCGGCCTGGCGGCAGGCACGCGGATCGACCTGGCGCTCGCGGCCGAGACCACCGGCATGATGCTGGAACCGACGGGCGACGCGGTCCCGGCGCCGCCTAGGCTCGACCTCACCCCGCCGGGCGATGATCCGGCGGAGGCCGCGAACCACACCCGCACCGCCCGGGCGCGGCTGCTCGGCGGGGAGGCCGCCTGATCCATGCCGGATACCCAGACCGCCCCGCTGCCCGCTGGCCTGACACCCGGCATCGACCAGGAGGCCAGGCTCTGGGCCGCCTTCGCCGCCGCCGGATCGACCGAAGCGCTGTGTCGCTCCTGGCTGGCGCTGCAATGCCGCAAGCTCGCCGGCGCCAATGCCGCGATGGTGCTGCTGGCGCGGCCCGGCGCGCCTTTCGCCCCCGTGGCGCTGTGGCCCGATGCGGCGCAGGACCTGTCGCATCTCCGCGCCGCCGCGGAGGAGTGCCTGCGCACCGCCGCCCCCGTGGTGAAGCCGCCGCCGCACGAGGGTGGCGCGACGGGGCTGCACATCGCCTATCCCTTCCTGGCGGAAGGCGAGCAGCCCGTCGGCGCCGTCGTGCTCGACCTCGCGCCGCGGTCCGAGGCTGAGACCCGTGCCGTGCTGCGCGGCCTGCATTGGGGTGTCGGCTGGCTGGAAGCGCAGGCGCTGCGCGAGCGCATTGGGCGGGAACAGCAGCGCGTCGCCGGCGCCGCCGCCGCGCTCGACATCGTGGCCGTCGCGCAGGAGCACGACCGGCTGGAGGCCGCGGCCATGGCGATCGCCAACGAGATGGCGGTGCGCCTCGGCGCCGCGCGCGTCGCGGTGGGCCTCGATGCCGGGCGCGGCATGCGGCTGGTCGCGCTGTCGCACACCGCCTGGTACCGGCGGAAGACGCCGATGATCGCAGCGCTGGAACAGGCGATGGAGGAGGCCGCGGAGCAACGCGCCACCATCCGCCTGCCCGCCGCACCCGGTGCCGCCGTGCGCATCGCGGCGGCGCATGAGACGCTGGCCGCCGTGTGGGAGGCGCATGGCGCCTTCACCACCCTGCCGCTGACCACCGACCAGGGCGTGGTCGGCGCCATCACCCTGCTGCACGACGCGCCGCCGCCCGAGCCGGTGGTCCAGTTGGGCGAGGCGATCACCGCGCTGCTCGGCCCGATCCTGGAACACAAGCGCCGGGCGCGGCGCCTCGTCTCCGGCCGCATCGTCGATGCGCTGCGCGACACGGCGGCGATGCTGGCCGGGCCGCGGCATCTCGGCTGGAAGCTCGGCGGCGTTGCGGCGGCTGCGGCGCTGGCGGCGGCGATCCTGGTGCCGGCGCCCTTCCGCGTCTCCGCCAAGGCGGTGCTGGAAGGTCGCGTCCAGCGCGCCGTCGCCGCGCCCTACGAAGGCTTCATCGAGACCGCACCCGCCCGCGCCGGCGACATCGTCCGCGCCGGGGAGGTGCTGGCGACCTTGCGCGACCACGACCTGCAACTGGACGTCGTGCGCTGGCAGTCGGAGCTCGAGCGCCTGCAGGTGAAGCTGCGCGAGGCGATGGCCAAGCGCGACCCCGGCACGGCCGGCCAGGTCGAGGCGCAGATCCGCCAGACCGATGCGCAGATCGCCCTGGCGCGGGAGAAGCTGGCCCGCGCCCGCATCGTCGCACCGATCGACGGCGTGCTGGTCTCGGGCGACCTGTCGCAGGCCATCGGTGCGCCGGTGGAGACGGGGAAGGTGCTGTTCGAGGTCGCGCCGCTCGACGACTACCGCGTCATCCTGCGCGCTGACGAGCGCGACATCCGCTGGCTCAGCCAGGGCCAGACCGGGACGCTGCTGCTGCACGGCATGACCGGCACGGCGTTGCCCATCACGGTCACCCGCGTGACTTCCGTCGCCGAGGCCGATGAGGGCCGCAACAGCTTCCGGGTGGAGGCGACCCTGGGCGCCGTGCCGGCGCAGCTCCGCCCCGGCATGGAGGGGATCGGCAAGGTCGAGATCGCGGAGCGCAGCTTCGCCTGGGTCTGGACGCGCAGCCTGGTCGACTGGCTGCGCATGCAGATCTGGGCCTGGACGCCGTGAGCATGGCGGTGCCCTGACCATGGCCGACAGCTTCTTCGCCCAGAGCTGGTACCGCGTCGCGGGCCTCAAGCCGCGGCTGGCCGGCCATGTCTCCGTCACCCGGCACCGCTATGGCGGGCAGGGGTGGTACGCCCTGTCCGATCCGCTCTCAGGCCGGGTGCATCGCATCACGCCTTCGGCCTATCTGTTCGCCGCGCGGCTGGACGGCGCGCGCACCGTCGACGCCGTCTGGCAGGAGATGGTGGCGGAGCTCGACACTGAGGCGCCGGGCCAGGACGCGGTGATCGAGCTGCTGATGCAACTCCACTCTGCCGACCTGCTGGCCGGCGACATCCCACCCGATGCGGCGGAACTGCTCACCCGGCGCGACCGCCTCTCCCGTGCGCTCTGGCTGCGGAACCTGAAGGCGCCGCTGGCGGTGCAGATCCCGCTGGTCGATCCCGACCGCTTCCTGGCGCGCACCCTGCCGCTGGTTGCCCCGCTGTTCGGCCGCGTCGCGCTGCTGGTCTGGCTGGTGCTGATGGTCGCCGCCGGCGCCGTGGTGCTGCAGCACTGGGAGGCGCTGACCGACAACCTGCTGGACCGGGTGATGGCGGCGGAGGGGCTGCTGGCGCTCGCCCTCGTCTATCCCGTGATGAAGATCCTGCACGAGCTTGGCCATGGCTACGCCGCCAAGCGCTTCGGCTGCAGCGTCCCCGCCATGGGCGCGATGCTGCTGGTCTTCTTCCCCGTTCCTTACGTGGATGCCAGCGCCTCCGCCGCGCTGCGCAGCAAGTGGCAGCGCGCCGGCGTCGCCGCGGCGGGCATCCTGGTGGAGGTGACGCTGTCGGCCATCGCCGCGCTGGTCTGGGCGGCGGCGGAGCCCGGGCTGCTGCGCGCCATCGCCTTCAACGTGATGGTTGTGGGCGGGCTCTCGACTATCCTGGTCAACGGCAACCCGCTGCTGCGCTTCGACGGCTACTACGTGCTGTCCGACCTGATCGAGGTGCCGAACCTGGCGCAGCGCGGGCCGCGCTACCTGACCTGGCTGCTCGACCGCTTCATCTTCCGCGTGCCGGGGCTGCGGCCCTTCGACGGGCAGCCGCATGAGCGCCTGGCGATGCTGCTCTACACGCCGCTGTCCTGGGTCTACCGCCTGACGGTGACGCTGGGCATCGCGCTGTTCGTGGCGACTCACTACTTCGTGGTGGGGGTGGTGCTGGGGATCGTCTCCGTCGCCATCGGCTTCGTGAAGCCCGTGGTGAAGGGGCTGTGGCAGGTGGCGACCGGGCCGCGCTACCGGCTGTGCCGCGGCCGGGCCGCAGGGCTGACCTTCGGATCGCTTGCCGCCGTGCTGGCGCTGCTGCTGACCGTGCCGGCGCCGATCCATGCGACGGCCGAGGGCGTGATCTGGGTGCCGCAGGACGCCTTCATCCGCGCCGGAACGGACGGCTTCGTCCGTAGCGTGGCCGTCGCGCCGGGCATGGCCGTGGCGCCGGGCACGACGCTGATGCAGCTGGAGCACCCGATCGCCGAGGCGAAGCTGCGCGTTGGCGAGGCCCGGGTGCAGGAGCTGGAGGCGCGCTACACGGCGGAATTCGTCACCGACCGCATCGCCGCCGAGGTGACCCGCTTCGAGCTCGCCCAGGAACGCGCGGCGCTGGCCCGCGAACGCCTGCGCATCGGCCAGCAGACCATCCTGGCCCCGGCCGAGGGACGTTTCGCCAGCACCCGACCGGTCGAGGACCTGCCCGGCCGCTACGTCGCTGCCGGGGAGGTGCTGGGCTACGTCACGCCGACCCAGGGCCGGGTCGCCCGCGTGGTGGTGCCGCAGGCGGATATCGAGCTCGTGCAGCACCAGCTGCGCGACGTGCATATCCGGCTGGCGGACCGGCGCACCGACCTGGTCTCCACCGTGGTGCGGGTGGTGCCGGGGGCGGGGCAGCAACTGCCGAGCGCGGCGCTGACCACGGCGCATGGCGGTACCATCGCCGTCGATCCGCGCGAGGGCCGGGAACCCCGCGCCTTCGAGCGGCATTTCCAGTTCGACGTGCTGCTGCCGGAGGATCAGGGCGGCGAGGCGCTGGCGGCCTCGGGCTTCGGCAGCCGGGTGTTCGTGCGCTTCGACTTCGCCTGGGAGCCCGTGGCGGCGATGATCTATCGCCGCGTCAGGCAGGGGCTGCTGGGACGGTTCCAGGTATAGACCCGCGGGGGCCTATTCCTTCCCCGCGAAGCCCATCTGGTTGTCGAAGCGCTCATCGGCCAGAAGCTGCTGGCGCCGCTGCCTCGCATGGCCGCGCGACGCGGCGGCCTGGGCCCGACCGGGCAGCACGGTCCAGAACAGCCGCGCCAGCGGACCGCCCCTGGCGACCAGCGCGGCGAGGCGCGGCGCGTAGCGCTGAAACACCTCGTCATCCAGCGCGACGATCGTCTCGGCCGAGCCCGGGTCGCCCTGCCGCGCGGCGCGGCCGATCAACTGCCGGTCGATGCGGCCGCTGTCGTGATAGGCAGTCAGGATCACGTGCAGCCCGCCCGCCGCCGCGACGCCGGGGCCGAGCTCGATATCCGTGCCGCGGCCGGCCATGTTGGTCGCCACCGTGATCCGCCCCGCCTCACCGGCGCGGGCGATGATGGCCGCTTCCTCGGCGTCCTGGCGTGCGTTGAGAACGACATGGTCGAGGCCCCGCGCGGAGAGCGCCCGCGACAGGGTCTCCGACGCCTCGACGCTCTGCGTGCCGATCAGCAGCGGCCGGCCGCCGCCCGCGAATTCCGCCGCCCGCGCCGACACCGCCGCCCATTTCGCGTCGGCATCGGGCAGGATCCGCCGGCCCAGGTCGCGCCGCCGCGATGGCCGGTTCGTCGGCAGCCGCAGCACGCCGAGGCCATAGACGGCGCCCAACTCGCCGGCGACCTCGCGTGCCGTGCCCGTCATGCCGGAGAGCTGGAGGTAGCGGTTGAAGAAGCGCTGGTAGGTGATGCGCGCCAGCGTCTCCCTCCCTCCGGTGAGGGCCACGCCCTCCTTCGCCTCGACAAGCTGGTGCAGCCCCTGTTCCCAGGACCGGTCGGGCATGACGCGGCCGGTGTATTCGTCGACGATCTGCACCTTGCCGTCCGCGAGGATGTAGTGCCGATCGCGTTCCAGCGTGCGCAGCGCGGTCAGCGCCTGCGTGACGAGCTGCTCGCGCGCCTTGGTCGCGCGGAAGATGCCGGTCAGTGCATCGGCCCGCGCCGCGATCGCCGCCTGGCCCGGCGGCAGCAGCACGACGCTGCGGCTCGAGACGTCGAGGTGCCAGTCCGTGCCCTCCGCCAGGCCGCGGGCGATGTCGAGGGCACGGACGGCCGTCTCCTCCAGCGCCGCGTCGCGGCGTTCGGCGGAGATGATCAGCGGCGTCCGCGCCTCGTCGATCAGCACGCTATCGGCCTCGTCGACGATCGCGACATGCAGGCCGCGCAGCAGCGTGCCGCGGCCGGCGGCGCCGAAGAGGGCGGCGATGCGGTGCCGTGCCTCCCCCCGCGCGGCGGCGGTGGCGATGCGGTCCTTCAGGTAGTCGAAGACGAGTTCCTTGTTGGTGACGTAGGTGATGTCGGCGGCATAGGCGCGCGCCCGCGCATCCGGCGCATCGCCCTGCTTCACCAGCCCGACCGTCAGGCCGAGCGCGGCATAGACGGGCGTCAGCCGTGCCGCGTCGCGCTCCGCCAGGTAGTCGTTCACCGTCACCACATGCACGGGCTGGCCGGCCAGGGCGGCGGCGACGGCAGGCAGGGCGGCGGTAATGGTCTTGCCCTCGCCGGTCGCCATCTCCACCAGGCGCCGCCCGGTCAGCGCGCGGCCGCCGGCGAGCTGCACGGGGTGGTAGCGCAGGCCGAGATGCCGCTCGACCGCCACATGGGTCAGCGCGAAGGCCCGCGGCAGCAGGCGCGCGCCGTCGCGCAGCAGGGCCGGGCGCAGCGCCGCGGCCTCGGCCAGCAGCGCGACGTCGCTGAGGCCGGCGAGGGTCGCGGCGATGTCCTTGATCTCCCGCGCCTCGGACTCGATGGTCGTGCGGCCAAGCCAGCGAGCGCGCAGGCCACCCACGGCCTGGGCGAGGCCGAGGTCGAAGGCGCCGGGCAGGGTAACGCTGCGCTCGGCATAGGGGGCGACGGCGTGGCGGGCCATGCGGAGGCGGTTGAATCCTTAAGGCGCGGCAGGCTAGGCAGCGTAGCATGAAGCACCGCCTCGGGCTCGCGCTGCTGCTCCTCGCCGGACCGGCTTTCGCCGAGGAGTATCCCTGCCTGATCGAGCCCAACCAGACGCTGAAGCTGACCACCCCCGTGCAGGGCGTGATCGGCAAGGTCGCAGCGAATCGCGGCGACAGGATCGAGCGTGGGCAGGTCCTCGCGCAGCTCGACAGCGCGGTGGAGGAATCGAACCTCGACATCGCCAGGCTACGCGCGACCAACGACGCCGAGGCTGCCGCCACCGCCGCGCGGCTCGAATTCCTTCGCCGCCGCCTGGCGCGCAAGGACCGGCTGCAGGGCAATACCTTCGGCAGCCAACAGGAGCTGGAAGAGGCGCAATCCGATGTCCGCGTCGCAGAAGCGCAATTGCGCGGCCACACGATGAATCTCGGCCAGGCGCAGCTCGAGGCGACGCGGGCCGAGGGGCTGCTGCGCCAGCGCCAGGTGGTCAGCCCGGTGAACGGGGTGGTGGTGGAGCGCGCGCTGGGCGAGGGCGAATACGTCAACGACCAGGCGCATGTGATGACGGTGGCGGAGCTCGACCCGCTGCGGGTCGAGACCTTCCTGCCGATCTCGGTCTATCGCCGCATCCGGGTGGGCGACGTGCTTACGGTGCTGCCGGAGGACCCGGTGGGCGGCAGCTACACGGCAAAGGTCGTGGTAGTGGACCGGGTGTTCAACGCGGCGAGCCGGACCATCGGGGTGCGGCTGGAGCTGCCGAACCCGGAGATGGCGCTGCCGGCGGGGATCCATTGCGTGGTGCGGCTGCCGGAACGGTGACTGGTGCCGGGTGAGGGATTTGAACCCCCGACCTTCGGTTTACAAAACCGCCAAAAATCCGTTGAGAAGACAAGTAAATTCGAGATATCGTAACCATGAGTTGCACGATGGTTGCGAGGGTTCCATGGCGACGAGCTATCAGAAGCGGAAGCGGAAGGGAGGCTTCCGATACACGGCGACAGTCCGGCGCGGGGATGTCACCATCTCTGCTACGTATGATCTGAAGGACAGCGCCAAGAGATGGGCGGAGGGCTGCGAGCGTGCCATCGAGGACGCGCATGCCCGCCGCGTTCCATTCGACCGTGAGGAATGGGTTCTGCGAGGCCGCCCCCGCAAGTGGAAGCCCGGCGACCCGTCTTTCCCGCGTCCACTTACCCAAGCCGAGATCGACGCCACGCGAGATCCTCGGACAGACTGGTCGTTGGGTCGTGCATTGGATTACTACGACCAGCACGTAACCGAACACCGCAAAGGGTGGCGTCAGGAGCGCGCGCGGATCGCAATGTGGAAGGCCTGCCGAGTTGTTTATCCGGACGGGAAGATCGTACGGCTCGCTGATAAGCGGCTGGCTGACGTCAGGCGCGAAGATCTCACCGCCTGGATGAAGGGCAGGAAGAAGACGAAGGGAAATGCCGCGGGCGAGGAGCCTGCGGCGTCTACCATCCGCAATGACGTCTCCCGCCTTTCGGCTCTCTATGCGCTTGCGGCGACAGCGACTGACCAAAAGTATGACGGCATTTGGGGGTGGGGCCTCACAGACTTGGTCAATCCCGCAGTGGGCTTGCCACTGCCCAAGCTCCCGAGTGGCCGGGACAGGCGTCTGGCGACAGTTCGCAGGGACGGCGCCATCTTGAGAGAGGAGGACCTAATCCTCGAGCATCTGGCGTACGGGCCCGACGGGAAGCAAATGGCTGCATTCGTCGCTGTCGCTCTCGACACCGGCATGCGGCGATCGGAGATCCTGGACATCCGGGTGGGCCAATGTGTTCTCACCGAGGACGGTCCCGAGTGTTGGCGTC
>JAIYAI010000521.1 GCA_027489135.1 Acetobacteraceae bacterium | reverse complement strand
TGGCCGATCTCGTGCAGCATCGTGTGGAAGCCGTAGCCGCCATAGGCGATGCTTCCCTCCGCCAGCGACGGCCAGGAGGAGGAGAGCCAGATCGCCACATCCGTGAAGGCGAAGTCGCTGTTGCGCCCCCCGATCCGGCTGCCCAACGTCGACGTCGCGTAGGTGCCGCCGCGGTCCGTGGTCGTCGACGCGGCGAGGGTGATGTCGGCATTCGCGACCGAGGCGATGGGCACCAGGGTCATCCGGTCGATCAACTCGTTCCAGATGGCGAAGGCGTCGTTCGCCCGGGCGATCTGGTTGGGGCCGAGCGGGACGAACCCTGCGGCCTCGTTCTTCGATGCCGGCGGCGACACCGCGGTGCCGAGCGCATAGGTGACGACGGGCTGGTTCCAGATCCGACCTGGCTCGAGACCCTTGGTGCTGTCCCAGTTCCCGGAGAGATTGGCGATGATGGCGTTGAGGGACGCCGTTTCGGGTATGGCCACGCGCGCTCTCCGCTGTCTGGAACCGTTTCGGAAAGGCTAATCGCGCCGCTGCGGCGGTGGCACGCTTTCCCATGTGATGTTTTGTCGCCGAACCGTCGGTGGCCCGACATTCGGAACGGCATGCCGATTGCCTGCGTCCCGCAGATCACGCCCCCAGCCCGAGGCCCCACCGCATGACCCAGACCCGCCGCATCGCCCTGGTCCACCGCGTCGCCGCGCGCCATCCCGGCGATGCCGCTGCCGTCGCCGCGCTGTTCGACGCCGGCGCCATGCGGCCGGAGGAGGTGGTGGAGATCCTCGGCAAGACCGAGGGCAATGGCTGCGTCAACGACTTCACCCGCGCCTATGCCGTGGAGGCGCTGAGCCACATGCTCGCCGCACGGCGCGGCAGCACGCCGGCGGAGGTGCAGGCCGCGGTCGCGCTGGTCATGTCCGGCGGCACGGAGGGCGGCCTCTCCCCCCATTTCCTGGTCTTCGGGGTGCGCGAGGCGCCGGTGCCGCCCGATGCGCCGCCGGCGCTCGCCCTCGGCACCGCCTTCACGCCGGAATTCCCGCCCGAGGCGCTGGGCCGCCTGCCGCAGGTCGAGGCCACCGCCGCCGCGGTGCGCGCGGCGATGGCGGAGGCCGGCATCGCCCGCGTCGAGGACGTCCACTACGTCCAGGTGAAATGCCCGCTGCTGACCAGCGACCGCATCGCCGAAGCGCGCAGCCGTGGCGCCACGGTGGCCACCACCGACACCTACCACTCCATGGGCCTCTCGCGCGGCGCCTCGGCGCTCGGCGTCGCGCTGGCGCTGGGGGAGGTCGCGGCGGTGGAGGACGATGCCATCGGTGCGGACTGGTCGCGCTACTCGGGCCGGGCAAGCTGCTCCGCCGGCGTCGAACTGACTCGCAACGAGATCGTGGTGATGGGCAACAGCCCGGCCTGGGGTGGCGACCTCGTCATTGCGCACGACGTCATGGCGGATGCGATCGACTTGCCTGCGGTGCAGCGGGCGCTGGCCGCCGCGGGGCTCGATCCGGCCGGCGGACAGCTCGACGAGGCGGCGCGCGCGCGCCTCGTCGCCGTGCTGGCGAAGGCGGAGCCGTCCTCCACGGGGCGCATCCGCGGCGCGCGCCACATCATGTGGGACGACAGCGACATCAACGCGACGCGGCACGCGCGGGCGCTGGTCGGCGGCGTCATCGCCGCGGCGGCGGGGCGGACGGACCTCTTCGTCTCCGGCGGCGCGGAGCACCAGGGGCCGGATGGCGGTGGGCCCGTCGCGGCAATAGCCGCGCGGCGATGACCTCGGTGATCGCCGCGCGGTAAGGCTGCCGGTCAGGCGATGACGAGGAAGTCGCCCGCGTCCAGCGTCGGTGCGCCCGCCAGGGTGGCGATCAGCACCGCAGCCTTCGCCCGCGTCCCGTCGATGTCGAAGCGCAGCGCCCCGGTGCCCGGGTCGTAGACGAATTGCGGCAGCCGCCCCACCGGCGCGCCCAGCGCGAAATGCCCTGGCGCCAGGGGCCCCGGCGCCAGGGTGCCGAAGGCGCTGCCCAGCACCTCGATGCGGTCGAGGTCGTGGGTGAAGTCGAGGATCGTGTCGACGCCGTCCGTCCGGGTCAGGAACCGGAAGGCGTCCGCGCCAGTGCCGCCGCTGAGGCTGTCCGCGCCCTTGCGGCCGATCAGCAGATCATCCTGTCCGCCGCCATCCAGCACCTCGCTGCCCGATCCGCCCAGGAGCCGGTCGGCGTTGCCCCGCCCGACCAGCAGGCCCGGCGTCGCGTCGCCCGCCAGCGTGTCGATGCCCGGGGTGCCGATCCGCGCGACGGCGGAGGCCACAACCTCCGCCGTGCCGCCGGCATCGGTGAAGCGGGCGACGGCGCGCAGCGACTGCACCGTCTCGGTGAGGATCGGCACGAAGAACGGGGAGGTCGCGCCGATGACGTCGGTCCAGACCCCGCCCTGCAGCGCCTGCCACTGCAGCGTGACGGGACCGAGGCCGTCCGGGTCGCCCAGGGACGCGGCATCCGCGGTCAGCGCGGTGCCGGTCCAGCCGAGCGCCACCGCCCCCGTGGGCCGGTCGTTCTCCGCGGCGACCGTGACCGTGATGGCGGGCGTCGTTGCGGTGTTGCGCCATGCCAGCAGCGCGCCGGACTGGCTGCCCGAGACGAGGTCGAGCCGCCCGTCGCCATCCAGGTCCACGAAGGCGGGCGCGCTGTTGTCGCCGACATCGATCCCGGCGAAGGGGTTGGCGGCATGGCCGGCCAGCCCGTCCAGGGGCTCGTAGCCGCTGCCGGTGTTGCGCCACGCCAGCAGCGCGCCGAACTTCTCGCCCATGACCAGGTCGAGCCGCCCGTCGCCGTCCAGGTCGACGAAGGCTGGCGCGCTTTGGTACCCGACATCGATGCCGGCGAAGGGATTGGCGCCATGGCCGCCCAGCCCGTCCAGGAGTTCGTAGCCGCTGCCGGTGTTGCGCCAGGCCAGCATCGTCCCCCGGGTCTCGCCGGCGACGAGGTCGAGCCGCCCGTCACCATCCAGGTCCACGAAGGCGGGGGTGCTGTAGTTGTAGATCCTGATGCCGTCGAAGATGTCGGCCGCGCCGGTCATGGCCACGTGTTGGCTGCCGACCGTGATCAGGAAGCTCTCGGCCTTGAGCCAGCTTCGCAGGCGCCCATCGCCACCGCCCAGCACCAGGTCGAGACGCCCGTCGCCGTTCAGGTCCACGAAGGCCGGCGCGCCGTTGCTCCAGGTCGCCTGGTACAGGTCCAGGTTCAGGAAGGGATTGCGATCGGCCAGCGGCAGGGTGAAATCGCTTCGCAACTCGACATAGCCGCTGCCGGTGTTGCGCCAGGCGGCCAGGTAGGGCAACCCCCGTCCCCCTGCGGCCATGCCGCAGACGAGATCGAGTAACCCGTCCCCGTTCAGGTCCACGAAGGCGGGCTTGCTCCACCGTGCCGGGTTGATGCCGGCGAAGGGGTTGGCGGCGCCGGTCAGGGCGGTGAACTGCGCCATCGGCTGTGCGGGCAGGTGCCCGCCCTGCCCGTCCACCACGTCCAGCGCCAGGCTCCGCGTCAGGGTCGGCGTGTCGCTGGCATCGGCATAGGCCAGGCGCTGGATCAGCGCGTCCACCGCCGCCCCGCTCGCCGCGGCGGTGAAGGTCACGGTGAAGTCGGCACCCACCCCGCCCGCGGCGGTGCCGATCGCCGTGCCGCCATAGGTCACCGTGCTGCCGGCGAGGCCGATCTGCCCGGCGCCGCTGCCTTGCGCCAGGATGGACAGGCGGTCCTCGGCGAGCAGGCCGGAGACCACCAGACGCCCCCCGGCCAGGCTGTCGCCCAGGGTGAAGGTCACGTCGGCGTCCAGCAGCCGCGGCGCCGCGTTCACGGCGTTCTCCGTGACGGCGAGGGCAGTGGCGAAGCCGTCCAGCCGCGCGCTCTCCCGCAGGTCCGTCACGGTGATCGCCACCGCCTGCTGCGTCGTCGCCGCGCTGCCCTGGGCAATGACGAGGATGTCGTAGGTGCCGTCGCCGCCGGCATCGCGCGGCGCCTCGAAGTCCGGGCCAGCGGGTGCGAGGAAGCGGACCGCGCCGGAGGCCGCGTCGATGCCGAACAGCGCCGCATCCGGCCCTGCGAGCGACCAGGTGATCGCCCCGGGACCGGCGGGATCGGTCGCCTCCGCCTGGTAGGCGATGCCCGATCCGCCTTCGGCGAAGCGAGCGGCGGACGGGGAGGCGAAGAGCGGCGCGTCGGTGGCGATGACGGTGATGGCGGGCAGCGGCGTGACGTTGCGCCACGCGAGGATCTGGCCCGAGGTCGCACCGGCGACGAGGTCGAGCCACCCGTCGCCATCCAGGTCGACGAAGGCCGGCGCGCTCCGCACGCCGGCATCGGGGCCGCCGGAGCGGTTCGGATTGCCCAGCGGCAGGAAGGCGGCGCCGGTGTTGCGCCACGCCCCGAAGGTGCCTGCGTTGGTGCCTACCAGCAGGTCGAGCCGCCCGTCGCCGTCGAGGTCGACGAAGCTGGGCGCGCTGAAGTCGCTGCGCGGCCTGGTGGTGTCGAAGGGGTTGGCGGCGCCGGTCAGCGCCTCATAGCCGCTGCCGGTGTTGCGCCAGGCCAGCAGGACGCCGTCGCTCTTGCCGACGACGAGGTCGAGCAGCCCGTCGGCATCCAGGTCCACGAAGCTGGGCGTGGCGCCCGAGCCGACATCGATGCCGGCGAAGGGGTTGGCGGCGCCGGTCAGCGCCACATAGCCGCTGCCGGTGCCGCGCCAGGCCTGGAGATCGCCGTCCGCGGTGCCGATGACGAGGTCGAGACGCCCGTCGCGGTCGAGATCGACGAAGGCCGGCGCGGCGTGCAGCGGGACGCCGATGCCGGCGAGGGGGTTGGCGGCGCCGGTCAGCGCGACGAAGCCGCTGCCGGTGTTGCGCCAGGCCAGCAAAAGGCCGTTGCTGTTGCCGACCACCAGGTCGAGCCGGCCGTCGCCGTCGAGGTCCGTGAAGGCGGGCTTGCTCAGCGACCCGACATCGATGCCGGCGAAGGGGTTGGCGGCGCGGCCGAACAGCCCGTCCATCGCCACGAAGACCGGCGGCACCGGGGCGTCGCGGGTCAGCCAGGACTGCAGGCCGAGGGGGGTGCCCGCGACCAGGTCCGCGCGGCCGTCGCCGTCGAGATCCGTGAAGGCCGGCTGGATGCCGAAGTAGTTGTTCACGCCACTGGAAACGAAAAGGTCGGCGAAGGGGTTGATCGTGCCGGTCGCCCCGCCGGTCAGCGGGAGGTAGCCCTCCGCTGTGTTGCGCCAGGCCTGCAGGAGGGGGACCGAGTACGCCCCCCGCGCGACGAGGTCGAGGCGCCCGTCGCCGTCGAGGTCCACGAAGGCGGGCACGATGTTGCCGGCGATCGCGAGGCCGGCGAAGGGGTCCGCCGCGCCCGTCAGCGCCACATAGCCGCCTTCGGTGTTGCGCCAGGCCTGCAGCTTGGCCCACGTACCGACGACAAGGTCGAGGCGCCCATCGCCGTCGAGGTCGACGAAGGCCGGCGCGCTGTCGATTCCGACATCGATGCCGGAGAAGGGATTGGCCGCGGCGTCGAACGCGACATAGCCGCTGCCGGTGTTGCGCCACGCCGGCAGCGTGCCGTCGTAGTTGCCGACGACAAGGTCGAGCCGGCCGTCGCTGTCGAGATCGGCGAAGGTGGGTCTGCCGCCGCGGACGGTGATGG
>JAIYAI010000397.1 GCA_027489135.1 Acetobacteraceae bacterium | reverse complement strand
TGCGCGCCGCGGCGGCGCTGCTGGAGGCGCGGCCCTTCAGCCCTGCCTTCGCACCCGCGCCCGGCTAGACCATGATCCACGCTGAGTGAAGCGCGCATCATGGTCTAGCCTATTGTTTTGTCGCGTGATTCACGTCCTCGGTGATTCCACCTCGGACGATCACGCTCTAGCGGTCGTCACGCCAGCAGCAGGTCGTCGACCGTCAGCTTGAAGACGCCCTGGATGGTCACGGCGAAATCCGCCTTCGCGTCCTTGTCGAGGCTGGCATACAGCACGACGCCGGTCGCCGTGACGTCGTAGCGCAGCCGTCCCGGCGCATCCGCCGCGAAGGGATCGGTGTCGATGAAGGTGAAGGCCTGCTGCCCCGCCTCGATCGTGCTGGCGTCGAAGAGGTTGAAGCCGATGCGGTCGAGGCCGGCCTCGAACTCCTGGATCACATCGCGTCCCGCGTTGCCGACCGTGCTGTCCCCGGCGACCAGGTAGGAGAAGATGTCGAAGCCGGCGCCACCGCGGAGGCTGTCGCGCCCCGCGCCGCCCAGCAGCGCGTCGTCGCCGTCACCGCCGTCGAGCGAATCATTGCCCGCTTCTCCGGACAGCGCGTCGCTGCCGCCAAGCCCGAGCTGCGTGTCGTTGCCGCCGGCGCCGCTGAAGACGTTGGTCGCCGCATTGCCGGTCATGAGGTTGCCGAGGTCGTTGCCGAACCCGCTGAGCGCCGCGGTACCGCCGATGGTGAGGTTCTCGACCTCGGCCCAGAGGGTGATCGGGACGTAGGCGATGACGGTGTCGCGCCCCTCGCCCGCAAGCTCCGTCACGAAGGTATTCAGCGTGCGCACGGTGTAGCTGTCGTTTCCGGCGCCGCCGGCAAGCTGGTCGAGTTGGCCGGAGCCGATCGGCGCGGTGTTGCCGCCGGCATCGAGGGAGTCGTTGCCGGCGCCGCCCGTCAGCGTATCGGCGCCGCCATCGCCGTTGAGCCTGTCATTGCCCTCGTCGCCGGAGAGGCTGTCGTTGCCGCCGCCGCCCGACAGCACGTCGCTGCCGAGACCGCCCCGGACGATGTCGTTGGCCGACATGGCGAAGGGGTAGGATCCGGCGCCGGCGGGACCGACGTCGAAGGCGTCGCGGCCGTTGATCACGTCCCGCCCGTCGCTGCCGATCACCGTCAGCCGCGCCGCCGGGTTGTTGGCGTACCACTGCGCCAGGGTCAGATCGGTGAAGCCGGCATCGGCCAGGGTGACGGAGGAGATCCCGCCGAACTCGATGCGCGTGAAGGCCCCGAACTGGTCGCGCGTCAGGCGCAGGTCGCCGGCCAGGCGAAGGGTCTCGATGCGCTGGATCTGCATCTCGGTCAGGTCGAAGAGGCTGGCGTCGAAGACCTCGGCCCAGAGCGTGTCGGTGTCGGCGCCGCCATCGGCGATCTCGCCGGGCTCCACCTCGTCCGGCCCGCCGACATAGATCGTGTCGTTGCCGGCCTCCCCGCGCATCACGTCGCGGCCGAGCCAGCCGATCAACAGGTCGTCGCCGCGCCCGGCCTGCAGGCGGTCCGTGCCCTCGCCGGCCAGCAGGGTATCGTGGTTGTAACCGCCGATCAGCGTGTCGTCGCCGATGTCGCCGTTCAGCAGGTAGCCCGGGCCGGAGGGAACGTGCGGCGCGGCCGATTGCAGCACCAGCATGTCGTCGCCGCTCTCGCCGAGCAGCGTACCGGTCGAGCCACCATAGATCGTGTCGTTGCCGGCGCCACCGCGCAGCGTCCCGTTGACGCCGGTGAAGACACCGAAGGCCCCGCGGATCTCGTCATCGCCCGAGAGCAGCAGGTCGAGCAGCGTGTTGCTGGCCTCGGCGGCGGCGAACTGCACGGCGCCTATGGCGAGGCCGGTCGCATAGCTGAACACCCGGCTCACGAAGAGCCCGCCCGGCGCTTCGGTGATCGGTCCGTCCTCGTACACCGTGGTGAAATGCATGATGTCGGTGATGGTGCCGGTCTGCGGCAACGACCCGAAGGTGCCGAGGCCGATGCCGTAGAGGAAATACTCGGACGCGCTGTTGCCGACGCCCTCGATGCCGACCGTCGGGCCGCTGAGGTGCCAGCGCGTGTCGGTGCGGCCGTCGGACGGGGCGCCGGTCTCCGGCACGACCTGCGTCGGCGGGCCGAGGACATAGTCCAGCGGCGGCGTGGTCAGGAACTGGTAGCCGATGCGGAAGATCGCCATGCGACACACTCTCCCCGTTGCGGCACCGGCGGGCCGGGCCTGCGTGCACCTCATGGACGGTCAGGTCCGGTTGCACAACGGTCGGTGCCTTCGCCTGACAGAATGCGACACTTGTCAGCGGGAGCATCCGCGCGGCAGGCTCTGCCGGGAAGCAACCCGGGGGAACGGCCATGACGGGACGAGACGGCACGCGCCGGCGCGCGCTGCTGCTGGGCGGCATCGGCAGCCTGCTTGGCGCGCCTCAGCTGCGGGCGCAGGGCTTCCCGGACCGGCCGGTCCGCATCGTCATCCCCTTCGCGCCGGGCGGCCCCACCGACATCACCGGGCGCCCGATGGCCGACCTGATGGCGACCACGCTCGGCGCCTCCGTCATCATCGACAACCGCGCCGGCGCGGGTGGCGCGATCGGGACGGAGGCGGTGGCGCGCGCGAAGCCGGATGGCCATACGCTGCTGCTGACCACGGGCTCGCACATCTCCAACACCGCGCTGAACCCGAACCTGCCCTACCACCCGATCCGTGACTTCGCGCCGATCACCCAGACGACGCAGTCCTTCGGCATGCTGCTGGTGGCGCGGCCGAACCTGCCTGTTCCGGATCTTCCGGCCTTCATCGCCGCGGCGAAGGCCAAGCCCGGCGGCTTCACCTACGCCCATGCCGGCATCGGCAACATCACCCATCTCTGCGCCGCGCTGCTGGAGAAGGAGGCCGGCATCCAGCTTCTGGCCGTGCCCTTCCGCGGCACCGGACCCGCCTTCACCGAACTCATGGCCGGGCGCATCGACATCGGCTTCGCCTCGCTGACCGCCGTGCTGACCCATGTGCGGGAGGGGCGGCTGAAGATGCTGGCCTTCACGGGAGCCAAGCGCATGCCGGTGCTGCCGGAGGTGCCGAGCTTCGCCGAACTCGGCTACCCGGCGGTCGATGTCTTCGGCTGGCAGGGTCTCTGGGCGCCGGCCGGTACGCCGGCGCCGGTGGTGGAGCGGCTGAACCAGGCCGCGGTGCAGGCGATGCGCACGCCGGGCCTGACGAAGATCGTGGAGGACAGCGCAAGCTTCGTGGTCGGGTCATCCCCGGCCGAATTCGCCGCCTTCCAGGAGAAGGACCTGGCCATGCACAAGGCGCTGGCCGAGCGGCTGAATATACGGGTCGAGTAGCGACGGCACGGTTACGTTCCCGTCAGGCTGCGGCCGAAGGCCAGTCGCGCCGCTGCAGGTCGCGGCTGGTGTGGAAGCGCGCCGTCGCAACTTTCAAATCGTCCAGGATTTGCGCCGTCGCAAGGCAACCTCGGCGATCGTCCGGGACACTTCCCGTCGAACCGGGAGACCACGCCTGATGCACAGTTGCCGCCCGCTGATGCTTGCCATTGCGTTGCTGCCCAGCTTCGCCGCACCGCTCAAGGCCGACCCGCGCTGGCCAGCCGTTGTCGATGCGCATGTCGAGTCCGTCCGGCGCCAGGTGCGAACCATCGACATGGAGCAATTCCGCGTTGTCCAGGCCTCGCCCGGAGCTGCGCTCCTTCTCGACGTGCGGGAGGCCGACGAGGTAGCGCGCGGCCGCATTCCCGGCACGACCCACCTGCCCCGCGGGTTGCTGGAGTTCGGCATCTGGCGGTTGCTGGGTCATCCCAACCCCGTCGACACGAACCGCCCGATCCTTGTCCATTGCGCCAATGGCAACCGCGCCACGCTCGCGGCAAAGCAACTGCAGGATGTTGGCTTCACCAACGTGACCGCCGTCGTGATGGCATTCGACGCCTGGCAACGAGCGGGCCTGCCGACCGCGCCCTGACGCCGGGCCTGGACCACGTCCGTCGTAACCGGCAATCTGGCCGGAGGACGGACGGGGAGCCTGGGATGAAGACGCGCGCGGCGGTGGCATGGGCGGCGGGCAAGCCGCTGACGGTCGAGACGATCGAGATCGGCGGCCCCAAGGCGGGCGAGGTGCTGGTCGAGATCAAGGCCACCGGCATCTGCCACACCGACCAGTACACCCTCTCGGGCGCCGATCCGGAGGGCCTCTTCCCGGCCATCCTGGGCCATGAGGGCGCGGGCATCGTGCGCGAGGTCGGCGCCGGCGTCAACACGGTGAAGCCGGGCGACCACGTCATCCCGCTCTACACGCCGGAATGCCGGCAGTGCAAAACCTGCCTCAGCCAGCGGTCCAACCTCTGCACCGCGATCCGCGCGACCCAGGGC